>JBHELA010000143.1:0-7804 GCA_041859005.1 Ignavibacteria bacterium | reverse complement strand
CATAAAGTATGATACACGTGTGCAAAAGAGCGCATCTGAGTATTACGAAGGTGCTTTACCGAAGTTCAGCGATTATGATATAATCACGCTAATCGGGATTCCTAATAATTTTACGAGCAAAGAATCAACAGATTTAATTATAAACGGAATAAAGAAATCAGGAAACCCGTTGTTTTTCTTTAATTCATCGGATTTATCATTTGATAAAATAAACGAATTCAAAGACATTTTACCGTTTGCTTTTAATGAAACAGGTAAAAGAGAAGTAAAGGGTAACGTATTTTTCACTCCAAATAAACTATACAATGATACTGAAAGTCTGAGAAAGCTTAGAACACTCCCTCCTGTATTTTTCTATCAGGGGGCTTTTTCAGGAAAACCTAATTCTACAATCTTAGGTCTTCAGAATAGCGAGCCCGCTGTCGTAGTTGACAACTCAACAGAAATAAAGACTGCTGCATTTTTAGGATATGGTTTTTATGAATGGAATTTAAAGCAGAGCGGAAGTTATGAATACCTGCAGAACCTTTTATCCGGATTCATAACTCTTTGTACAGATGAGAATTCAAAGGACAAATTTACAGTAAGAACGAATAAAGATTGTTATGCTGTAAGCGAGCCTGTTTATTTCACATCGGTTTTTAAAGAAATTGATGCATCGAATAAATACAACGTAAGATTAAATATCAGCAATCAGAGCAGTGTATTTGAGCTTGACCTTTCTCAAACAGGGGAAAACATATTTCAGGGTGACATGAAGTATTTTGAAAAGGGCGATTACACATTAAAGGCAGACCTGTATGAAAACGGTGCTATAAAATACAGCAGTCCGACAAGATTTTCAGTAGATGAACCATTTAAGGAATACAAGGAAACAAGGGCAACGGATAACATACTTAAGGAAATAGCAAACATGACCGGAGGTATTAATCTTTCGGGAAAGAATACGACTGAGATTGAAAACCTTTATATTTCAAAAGGCGAAAA
Source organism: Ignavibacteria bacterium (assembly GCA_041859005.1). Taxonomy (GTDB): domain Bacteria; phylum Bacteroidota; class Ignavibacteria; order Tepidaquicellales; family Tepidaquicellaceae; genus CAIKZJ01. Next base: position 6,817 of record JBHELA010000143.1, on the reverse strand, counting down.
TACGGAAACATATCCAAACAAGACTCTATTAAGAAATTCGATTTGGTATTTAATATTTATTTTAATATTATTATCTATAGAATGGTTTATCAGGAAAAGAAATAATTTAGCATAAAATTAATTAAATGAATATAAAGCGATTACTCATATTATTAATAATCACAGCTTCTTCAATATCATTACAGGCGCAGGAGTTTTGGCTAAGTGCATACAGCCCAACTAACATTAATTTAAAGAAAGCAACATTTGTTGACAGTTTGACCGGATGGGTATGCGGTGATTCAGGTTTAATAATGAAAACATCGAACGGCGGACAGAACTGGATAACTCAGAATACAAAGACGAAGACATTTATTCACGATATATTCTTTTTAAACAAGAGGCTTGGATGGGCGCTTGGCTGGAATATATTCAACCCTCAACCTCCATACGGCACATACATGCTGAAAACAACGAACGGCGGCGTTGACTGGGACACATCTTTCTTCCCCATGGAGAATGTATTTTTGAAGAAGGTTTATTTTCAGGATTCACTATACGGATTTCTGGGAGGTAATTTCAAAAACATACTGAGAACTACGAACGGCGGACAGACCTGGATGGATGTTGAAATTGATTCTCTTGTTGTGATGAATTTTCCTGTCCTGAACTTTTCATTTTATTCTCAAAACTATGGTTATGCGGTGGGAGGCGTGATGGACATTGCGGGAGTTATCTGGCGTACAACAAACCGTGGACAGCGATGGACGCCTTATATAGTATCACCAGAACCGAATATAGACATGATGTTTTTCGACTCGCTTAACATACTCGGTTTCGGAGGAGATTTCGAATACGGTGCGAGCGTAATAACTACAACAAATTCAGGTGCTGACTGGGTTTATGCTTCACTCGAATTATTCGGACTGCCGACGGTTATGACATTCAGAACTTTAACAGACGGCTGGGGCTCGCTTGGATATACGCAGACTTTTGTAGTAACACAGGACGGCGGTAGATCTTTCACACAGGTTAACACGCCCGACTCTGCTGTGATTAATGACATTGTATTTCCCGGGGTTAAGCATGGCTATGCTGTGGGTGAGTACGGCAAGATACTGAGGTTTAATGCAACGACAGTCGGTTTAAGTGAAGAAATGACTCTGAAGCCCATAAGTTTTGAGCTGAAACAAAACTATCCCAATCCATTTAATCCTTTCACTACAATATCTTATGAAATTAAAAGCAGCAGCTACGTTGTGTTAAAAGTATTTGATATTTCAGGAAAAGAAATACGTACTTTGCAAAACGGACAGCAGAACCAAGGGAAGTATAATATTAAATTTAACAGCAGCAATCTTCCTTCGGGAGTTTATTTCTACAATATAACGGTAAGAGATTTATCAGGAAAGAACAGTGATTTCATTACTCAAACAAGGAAGATGCTGATAGTCAAGTAATTTTAAAACTCCATCCCAATTAAATGCTTAGGATGGAGTCAGTAAATAATTATTTGGTCAGAAGCATCTTACGGCTTAAAGTTATATCAGCTGTAATAAGTTTATAGAAATAGATTCCGCTTGATAAAACCGAACCTGTTTCGTTTACATTAAAATTGATTTCATAAGATCCTGCTGTATGCATACCTTCTGCAAGAGTAGCAATCTCTTTTCCCTGAACATCATAAAGTTTAATTATCACATTTGAATTTTTCGGAATACTGTATTTAATCCTTGTCTGAGGATTAAATGGATTCGGATAGTTCTGTGAGAGTTCATATCCATCAGGAATTTCACTGCTGATCTGGTTCACACCGATCGTTGAAAGGTCAATATTAGCCCCCCAGATTTGATAGACAGGGTTTCCAGGATATTTTGCCATCCAGACAGGATAGAGTTTACCACCTGAGGAAACAATTCCGATATTATCACCCTGATTACCCGTTCCGCCAAGAGAAATAGGCTGAGGATAAAACTTCTCTGCTGACACCAGATAGTCACGCCATGTATTGCCGCCATCGAGAGAGCGCGAAATATATACCTGCACAGAATCACTCGAAGGAGTATTTCTTGCATCATAGTACAATATGCTTATGCCTCCAGCTTCGTCAACTTCAATAGCAGGAAAATACTGTACTTTCCCATTGTTAATCGGATCTTGATTCACCCTTATTCCTGAAGACCAGGTATTTCCCCCGTCCGAAGAACGATGCATAATCACATCAGCATCAGAACCTGCAGGTGCAAGATTCTTTTCAGCAGTCACGATATAAATCCATCCGTTTCGTGCACCTCCTGACCTATCCACGTCTAAATTTGGAAAACTATTGACTCTAATACCCCACGGGGAAAGCTGCGAAGTAAAGATTCCATTACAATTGTATATTGATTCATTCACAGACCAGTTTGCTCCACCATTCGTTGATTTTGCGAACCCGATACCCAGCTCATTAAAAGGACTTGTATTACGTGATGATGCCCATGCCACATAAACCTGTCCGGCTTCACCCACTACAACATTTGGTCCGTTAGAGTTTCTGCCTGAAATCGATGAGTTTATCTGGTTAAGACTTCCATCCCAGCTTGCACCTTTGTCTGTAGATTTACTGAAGATAATAACATATGGGTTAGTAACCATGCAAGAAACACTATAAAGCCTGCCGTAGTAAGTACTGCTTGGAATATCGTCTAATGTAATAGCACTCTTAAGTTGTTCATTCGATGTAGCAAAACACTGAATCGGTGAAGTCCAGTTAGCACCCATGTTAGTTGAAACATTTGAATATGTTCTGTTTGACTGTGCACTAAAAGTCTGAAAGTGTGAAAGTACGAGCGTACCATCAGGACATATTATTGGTCCCGGGTCACCATTATGAAACTGTGCAAAACCGTCGTTAATAATATCATAACCAAACCAGTTAACACCTCCGTTAGTTGAAAGATAACAGCCCTCGTTTCTTATTAATGTAGTAAAGTTCAGAGTATATGAGCTTGCAAAAAGCATCTGCGGATTATTAGGATGCCTTACAATAAGCGGCTCAATCTGATTTATGTTAGACGGAAAAAGCTTGTATATCGGAAACTGAGTGAATCCATTCTGACTAAACACCAGAGTAAGAATAAAAACTATGATTATTTTGTAATTTAACATGAGCACAAAATTAACTTAATAAATTTTATAAATGGGGGATGATAAACATCCCCCGTATTTAGAATTTCTAATTAAAAATATATCCTATTTTCAAACCGCCGAAAAAATTTCTTAACGGACCGGCTTCATAATATCTTCCACCCATATCATTAATATTAACGAATGAAACATATTTCTTGTCTCCAATATTATCAACACCTGCATAAGCAGTAACGTTCAATCCTTTATAGTTTACGGCAAATCCAAGCTGTGCACCTAACAAAAGATAATCAGCGGTTTTAAGGCTGTCAACATTTTTGTCATTTACAAACATAGAACCGACATATCTGATGTTACCTTTCACAAAAGCGCTGTAATATTTAGCAAAACTTCTTGAGTAACCAAGTTCGCCGCTAAACATGTGTTCAGGAACAGAAGGCACCACGTTGTTACTGTAGTCTTCTATAGTTTCCTGGAACGGAGACGGGTTAATTATCAAAGCCTTATACTCAAGGTATTTAAACTCCGAAAGAGTATATGCAGCCTTTAAAGTCAAGCCTCTGACAATATCCGTATTGAATCCTGCTTCGAGTCCGTATCTTCTTGTCTTACCGGCATTCCTGTAGAAATAGGCATTGTCGTAAACAAAAGGTACAATTTCATCCTGAATAATACTATGGAAGAAAGTAACTTCAGCAAATGTGTTCGTGAAATACATATTATCAATTCCATGAGAGCTTCCTTTAATACCAAACTCGAAGTTTGTGGAATTCTGTGCTTTCAAGTCGGGATTGATTGTTGTCCTTCCCCCGTTTGAAGATGAAGGATAGTTATCCAGCTCATTGTTTGCGGGGGTATCAAACCCAAGTCCGAAGGATGTATATACTGCTATCTTAGGAGTAATCTTGAAATTTAAAGCAACCTTCGGCGTTATCTTTTCAAACAATCTCGATGTATCTGCTGAGGAATTCTGCCAGTCTTCAGAAGTATAGCTAACTCTATCATATCTTGCAGAGAACAGGAAATCCATTTTTCCGGGCACTATCGAATATTGGTCAAGCAAGTAAAAGCCAAGATTACCGAGTTTTTCATCCAGTATAGCTTTTGATATATCGCCCTTTTGCCCGTTCACATTGTCAAAATAATTCATAGGTCCCCCCTGATAGAAAAAGTCACCGCCAAAAGTGAATTCGTTGTGTCTGTCAGCAATCGTAGCATAGTTAATGTATTTAAAAGACGCACCAAGACCGCTTCTGCTGAATATTCTGTAACGGCTGTCAGTTCTATGGAGGTCTTTAATTGTTCCATATCCGGTCAACTCAATAATATTTGAGTCATCTTTACCGAATTTCGTATTGTATGTAATCCCCAGTCTTCCTTTCTTTGTTATTCTCTTCAAATCTCGAGCGAGAGTTGTAGCATCAGAGCTGAAAGGGTCTGTGTTGTATTCTTTCAGAGTCTGGGAACCGGGAAGCTTAATCAAACCATTGACGTAGTATCCGAAAATCTTTAATGTGGTTTTTGGACTTAATTCCGTCAACAAAGTCATATTCACCCTTCCTTGACTTTCATTACTGTGCTGTCTGTAGCCGTCATAGTTTTCATAGCTTGTAGTCATCATGAATCTTATATTATCGGAATTTATGCCGACCTTTAGTGCATTCTTCATCAAACCATAACTGCCAAAATCATTATCGAGCAGTGCAAAGTTTTTTGTGAAGTCAATATCAGAAAGGAAGTTCATTACACCGCCCGGTGCATTTGTGTATAATGAAGAGGAATTTCCTTTGACAACCTCAATCTTACCTATAGCTGTAAAGTCAATTGCTTCAATTCTTGTCTGACCGTCGGGTTCCGACTCAGGAATACCGTCAAGCAGTATTCTAACTCCCCTAATACCAGAGTTAGAGCGGCTACCAAAACCACGTATTGAAATTCTTACATCATGATTTCCATATCTGGACTGAAAAAATACGCCCGGGACGAAGTTCAGTACTTCATTAACAGCTTGTTTACGTGTTGACTGCCATTGGGTCTGGTCTATTCTGTTAACAGAGTACGGAATATCAATAATTTTCTTTTCCGTTCTTGTCCCTGTAATAACAACCTCTTCAGTTTCGTAATAACTTGTATCTATCTGTGAATACAGATCTCCGAAGAAGCTGAATACAAAGAGAAAAACAGAAAGCAATAATATTTTTCTCATATAATTCTATTTTAATTTTTTAAAACGACCTAAAATAAGACTATATGAGATTCTTTGGCGGGGGGTCTGGTAAATCTTTATATTCGGACAAATCAGTTAAAAAAACAAAAATGGAAAATACATTCTCTCTCCAGAATGCATTTAAAGTTATTTCAGTCGGCAAACCTGCATCGTTAATTATTTTATTAATAACGGATGCAGCTTTTGAGTATTTATCATTCAGACTTCTCGTAATAAACTGTGCGAAAAGTTCATGAAGGTTATCTTCGTTCTCATCACTCAAGGCAACTATTCTTACAGAATCGGCTGTGTGCTCTATTCGGGCAATATCATACATCTTGCCGTAATACTTAATTTCATGCGGTTCAACAAAGAAGAAGTTCTCGTCCTCATTTTCATACTGATGTTTAGAAACAACAATAGTAGTGAGGTCTCCGGGATTAATATAGTTCTCCAATTTAGAAAGAGCCTCTTTTTTGATATACTTTTTTAGTTGATAGAAAACCAATATATAACCCGCAGAATTAAAGATAAGCAAAATAACAAGCAATATGGATATGAACCTTTTCAAAACTATATAATTGTAACTTTTGTTAAATATATCGACATTAATTACAAGATTCAATTTAATAAATGAGGAACACTAATATTTGATGATAATAACCATTAATTTTCGATGAAATCTCTTTATCCTTTAATACCATACTTAAAATCTCAGAAAGCAAAACTAATACTCGGGACAGTATTTGTTTCGATTAGCATTTTACTGCAAAGCATGTACCCGCTTGTAATCGGGAATGCTGTAGATGAAATATCAAGAGGAACTACAAACGTATCATACCTTAATTATGCTTTATTAAGCGTTGGATTAATACTGCTCGGAGGGGTGTTTTTATTCCTGACAAGAAGAACAATAATAGTCGCATCCAGGGAAATAGAGAACGACTTAAGAAGGGACTTCTTTTCACATCTTCAGAATCTGCCAAAGTCGTTTTACGACAAGAACACTACGGGCGACCTGATGGCTCATGCAACAAACGATATAAGCAACATAAGGAACTTCCTTGGACCCGGAATAATGTATTCTATTCAGACTGTTTTGCGCACGGTTGTTACATTAATAATTATGTTCAGCATTGCAATGAAGCTTTCTTTAATAGCATTAATTCCACTGCCGCTGATTTCCATACTTGTTTATAAAGTTATGAAATCAGTTTACGGGCGCTCGCAGAGGGTGCAGGAAGCTTTTTCTGGTTTAACGACTAAAGTACAGGAAAACTTCTCCGGGATAAGGGTTATGAAATCATACGTTAGAGAGATTTCAGAAATTGAACACTTTAATAAAGTTTCTGCAGATTATCAGGCTAAGAGTCTTTCGCTCGCAAGAATACAGGCATATTCATTTCCGATGATGTTTCTTCTTACTGGGCTTTCTATAATTCTCGTTATATACTTCGGCGGTGTTGACGTTATCAACGGTACACTTACTCTCGGGAACGTAAC
>JBHELA010000138.1:0-2634 GCA_041859005.1 Ignavibacteria bacterium | reverse complement strand
CCCGCATTCATCTTCTCATTCACCAGCGTCCGCACCTCTCTTCCATTAATATCATAAACCTTCATAACTACATCACTAACAACTGACAACTGAAAACTAATAACTGTAATGGGATTAAACGGATTCGGATAATTCTGCCCTAAAGAATAAGAAGACGGCACCTCTACGCTTATTGGTTCTATCCCGACAAGCTCGGAAAGAGGCCTGCTCCAAATAGATTGGCCATTAGTTCCAATATAAATTCTGTTGCTGTATATATGCATTGATAAAACCACTCTCGGTACTTGCATACCTTCGTTTTTACTTACCCAGTTGACTCCACTATTTGTAGAAACATAAACCCCTGAATCTGTTCCTGCATATACCTTGTTATCAGAAACTATAAAGTTATTAGCTTTGAGTGTCGTCAATGATGTTTTTTGCCAACTGTTTCCATCATTTGAAGAATAATGAACACCATCTAACATTGTACCGGCAAGTATATTACTCCCTGCTCGTGCAACAGCTCTGACTCCATTGAATGTCCCTATTACTGTCCAGGTTGCTCCGTTATCTCCTGATTCATATATACCGAATGTAGTACCGGCAATTACTTTACCGTTGTTTGCGGCTAAACAATTTGTGGTTACATTTAAATTTGTTGATATCCAGTTAATACCGTAATTCGAACTTCTTAAAAGACTATGAATTGTTCCGGCAAGTATATATTCCCCTGATCTATAAAGAGATGTAATATCTGTCATTACACTCATAGGAATATTATTCCAGTTAATCCCATCATTTGTGGTGACATAAAACCGGCTGTTATCACCGCCTGCATATATTTTGTTATCTGTCACTAAAAATGATCTCATCTTATATAATTCCAGTTCAGGACATAGCGACCAGTTATAACCTCCATTTGTCGATGCGCAAACTCCAAGTATATAAGTACCTGCAAACATTTTATTATCTTTTGATGATATTGACCAGACCTCTTCACCGTAATCAATAAAATGATTAACCCACTGTGCCTTTGCATCTGTAATAATAAATATATTAATCAGTGCTAATATTGTTACCAGCCTCACAAAAAACATTTTCAAAATATTATTATTTAATTAAAATCATTCTCTTTGTCTCGCTGTATTTCCCAACCCTCATCTGATAAAAATACACCCCGCTGTTCAACCCGCTCCCATCAAAATCCACCTCATACGTCCCCGCCTTCAATCGTTCATTCACCAGCGTCCGCACTTCACGCCCCATCACGTCATAAACTTTTATAACAACCTGACTAACAACTGACAACTGAAAACTAACAACTGTGTTAGGATTAAACGGATTTGGATAGTTCTGCCATAACTTGTATTCACCCGGTACTTCCGTGCTTATCTGGTTTATCCCAACCCCGCCATTCGTTGTCTTATATATATACCCTGTCCCTCCCGCAGCCCATAGCGTGCTGTCGTTTGATTTGCTTATACCCCATACATGACCAAGGAATGTAGGAGGAAGACTTTGTAACACCCAGTTTACTCCTGAGTTAGTTGTTTTAAACATAACACCGTATCCGCCCAGCCAACCCGTATTTACATCCTTAAAATAAACTGTTCTTGAATCATCAGGATAATTAAGAAACATCCAGTTATCACCTCCGTTTGTTGTCTTTCGAACACCGTTGTTATCGCCCACAGCCCAGCCGGTTAAGTCATTTATAAAAGTGATTTCATAAATGTATGTATGGAAAGCACCCTCAAACACTCTCTGCCAGCTCACTCCTCCATTCGTAGTCTTATGAATGACACTGTAATATGTTGTTACAAATCCTGTGTTTTCATTTAAGAAATTTACAGCATAAGAACCGGTAAGTGTGTTGCTCATTTGAAGCCAGTTATTCCCACCGTTCGTTGTTGCGAATGTATTATTACCTGTTACCCATCCTGTATCAGAATTTAAAAAGAATGCTTTGTTGTGATCGCTCAAGTCAGTAATTTGTTGTACCCAGTTAAGCCCCCCATTAGTTGTTTTTCTGACCGTGCCTTTATCACCAATAATCCAGCCTGTATAATCATTTAAGAAACATACGTCCCAAAGTCCGGGAATTGTACCAATATTTTGTAAATTCCAGTTGACACCCGCATTAGTTGTTTTTAAAAGCCTTCCCTCTGTTTGAATATTTGGAAGGACTTTATAACCGGCTACCCATCCTGTATTCGCAGAAGTGAATTGAACATCCATAAAATAAAAAGATGTGTCCGTATAGTTAAGAACCCATTGTGAATAGCAGTTAAAAGTCATCGAGAAATAACTTAATGCGAAAAGTGAAATTATCTTCTTCATATAATGAGATATTACTTTTTAAAATATGAATCTGTCTCGGTGTGTCTTTACATTTTACCTTAACCTGTTAATGTAATCATGTAAATCGGGAAATCTTTATTTATAAATTTAATGATTTGCTACATTGCATTCAAATCATTTTTTTGTGGTGTGGAAGATTGGTTTTTCTTTTGGTATGACTATAAAATAACTATTGCAATTAAACAGAAAATATAACTTCTCTTTTATCCTTAACGTACGAGTCGCAGATCTGCCGTCTTGTCGCAGATCCGCCGTCTTATTGGGAGGATTGGGCAGACGTACCTTGCGGTA
>JBHELA010000024.1:0-5319 GCA_041859005.1 Ignavibacteria bacterium | reverse complement strand
ACAGTATCCGCAAGTCCGCCAACGTTTCTTACAATGGGTAATGTTCCGTAATTAAGGCTGTACATCTGGTTCAGTCCGCACGGTTCATATCTTGATGGCATTAAGAAGAAGTCAGAACCTGCAGTTATAAGATGTGCTATTATATTGTTGTACTCAATATATATTTTAATCTTTTCGGGATATTCATTCATTAACTCAAGAAAAGCATCTTCATATTTCTTTTCGCCGGAACCAAGTACAACAAGCTTGAAGTTCTCGTTAATCATTTTCTTAATTAACTCCAGTATCAGCTCAAATCCTTTCTGCCATGCAAGACGTGATACTATTCCAAAGAGAGGAATATTTATATCTGCTTCAAGTCCCGATATCTCAAGCAGATGCTTTTTATTTTCGTATTTGTTCTTTAAGGTTGTGAATGTATAATTCTGTTTTATTAGTCTATCTTTTTGGGGATTCCAGTCGTTCGTATCTATGCCGTTCAGTATGCCGTAAACATTTCCTCCTCTTGAACGAAGCACCCCGTCAAGCCCTGAACCGAACTCGGGAGTTTGTATTTCTTTAGCATAAGTAGGACTTACAGTTGATATTACATCGGCATAATAAATTCCCGCTTTAAGAAAATTCGCATATCTGTTAAACTCAAAAGGACCGCCGAGCACAAACAGACTACTTTCGAATCCTGCTTTAACTACTGAGTCTTCAGAAAATATACCCTGATAACCAATGTTATGTATTGATAAAAGAGTTTTTGATTTTTGAAATAGTGCATCCCACGAATATTGCAGTTTCAGCATTGAGGGAATCAAAGCAGACTGCCAGTCATTGCAATGAAATACATCCGGTGCCCATTTCATTTTCTGAAGTGATTTCAGGACAGCATGCTGAAATAGTATATACCTCTCATTTTCGTCCTCATCTCCTGTATAAACAACTCCCCTGTTAAAATATTCGGGACAATCAATAAAGAAAACATCGAGTACACTCGCGTGCCTGGTATGGAATACGTTGTACGAATGATTTATATCTCCTATTGAAACCGTATCTGATAAACCTTCTACTGGTTTTATTTCATGCTTAATGCGATCTATAGTGTCATAGAGAGGAAGGAATATCTTTACTTCTGCATTATTTTTGTTTAATGCTTCGGGAAGTGAACCGCTTACATCAGCAAGTCCGCCCGTTTTAACATAAGGTACGCACTCGCTTGTTATAAAACATACTTTCATAATGCAATATAATATTACATGTTTATTGTAAGTGTATTATCTGATGAATTGTAAGTAACTTTATAAGATTTAAGGTTCTTTTCAGCAGGACCTTCCAGAACCTTTCCGTTACCGTTAAAAGTAGAACCGTGGCATGGACATTCAAATCCTTTTCCGTCATAATCTACATCACATTTCTTGTGCGTACAAACAATATTAATTGCAATAAACTTCGATGATGATTTTCGGATAACAATAACTTTATCTGTTATCATTGCATATCCGCCGGCACTTGCAAGCGCGGGATAATCCGCGAGATTAATAATCTTCTCAACAGTTGATTCAGCCATATCAAAGCTGTCGGTTGAAGCCATAAGTTTAAGTACATCAAACGAACTGAGCGCCAGAGCCCCTACTGCAATCGTTTTTGCACCTTTTTTTAAGAAATCTCTTCTGTTAATATCGTTTTTTATCATATATTTGAATGTGATTATTTAATAAGCAGTAAAGATTTGAGAATCTTTACTGCCTTTGTTTTCTACGTTAAATTATTTCTTTGAAGCCGAAAAGTTTCCTCTGCCCTGAAGACCCATCATTGTTGATTTTTCCCATGTTCCTTTTAACTCAGTACCAAACACTTCGAGCCTTAGGAATATGTTATTATCGGCAACTTTAGGATTCATATTAACGAATACCTTCTTGCTTTTTTCGTCAAGAATGCCTGTAAAGTTACCGGACTGATTAATCTCGGATTTGAAACTGCTTTCAAGGAAATTTGTAACAGTGTAAGTACCAGATAAATTCGGGTCATTAAATTCCTTCGGACTGATTATTCCTTCAACTATAATTTTGCCTGATGAATCAATCATCGAAAAGTTGTAATTACCAAATAAGGATTTAACAAACGGACTGTGTACAACTTCTTTATCAGCGCAGTTAGTACATCCCGAATAAGTAACAACTAAAAAAACAAATGCCGTTAAAAGATATAAGTAATTTTTCATGTTTTATTTAAGTAATATCATTCGTTTAACTTCTGTGAATTTTAAGGTTCTTGTGCTTTGGTCTGAAGCGAATACTTTGTAGAAGTAAACTCCGCTTGAAAGATTATAAGCACCGGAGTTGAAGATGTAATTTAATATACCTGTAGAATAACTTTCATTGTTCAGCAAAGTAGCAACTTCCCTTCCGTTTATGTCATATACTTTCAGTGTAACAGACGAATTTTCAGGTAAAGCTACCCTTATAGTCGTAGTTGGATTGAACGGATTCGGAAAATTCTGCATCAGGGCAAACACCGTTGGAACTTCTGAAGAATTTATTACTCCTCCGAACTTGCTGCACTGATTGTATCTTAACCTTATTGTATCACCCGGCAGTGAACCAAAACCAAGTCTGGGGTCTATACTTCCGCCGTTTGCTGCCTGTAAATGGCAGTAACTCATAATTGTACCCGTTGCAGGTCTTGTACCGCTAAAGCAGTTCCCTTCAGCAAAATAACAGGAATCAATTGCAGTTATTGCATTTTGTCTCGTCGGCCACCAGCATGCATGTGTGTGCATGGAACCAAAATTATGACCAAGTTCATGAGTGGCAACCATTACAGTCCACGAATATGTAGGATAGCTGTAATATGTCGGGTCAATGTTGCAGAAAGAAAATCTACCGGAACTGTCCTGGGTGTTGAAACTTGCGCAAAGCATTCCTATCCAGGCTATTCCGCCTAAATTAAGCGGTCTTGAACTAAGTAACTGAGCAAGATCTCCGTTAAAATTATCTCTCTTGTTTCCGCCGAATTTCAGAAGATAATCATAAGAATCAGAAAGGAACCTGTACGGGTCAGGTGTGTCCCAGACAACTATCGAGGATATTTGTACAGGAATAAACTCATTCTGGTAAATTGTAGATACTGAATTATAGAATCCTGATACGAAATTTCCAACAGCATTTATGTCAGAACCTTTATCCTGATAAAGTTTATAGTCCGCTTCAATATATATCTTTACAGGAAGTCTTCCTGTTATTGCGTCACCCATTTCTTTATGAGAAGAATGGTTTTCATCCGTTTTGTACAGATGCATATCAAGTCCGTCAACCTTGCATTTAAACTCGTTATCTACAAGTAGGTCTTTTTCATTGTAAATAATGTAATTCGTATTGTTAGAATTGTCATTTACTGGTCCAATATTAAAAGTCCCAGCCTCACATGAAACAACACCCATCACAAGGTTTTCAAATATGCTTATTGCAGCAATTGAGTTCTCTTCACCGTTCACAATACCCCGATAATAAACTCCTTTATTAAAGTTATGAATACCCTTCGTACCGGATTCAAGTTTAAAATCATCAGATAGCAGCTGTACTTCCTTTAGCTCCAGAGTAAGAGAATTTTTTGAATCAACGGGCAAAGTCAATGTAATATACTGATTTTTATTTCCGAACAAATCAGCAAGAGTGACCTTATCAATTTTAAGATTAGCAGCTTTTTTAATATCTCTGCTAATATCATTTTTTGTGAAAGGGACACTTTGAATTTCAAACAAGTTGATTTTGCTGAAATTATACTTGGCTTTGCTTTCATTTATCATTACGTCAAGTTTCTGAACAGGCACTATTGTTTCCTGCTTTGCTTTAACCTGAGTGACCGCTTTATTTTCCTTTATATCCATTGAACCGTAGATAAAAACCAGCGAAGCTACGACTAAAACGAATAACGAAATATTTAATATAATCTTTTTCATTTTGACACCTCCAGATTCGAATATTTATCATAAGTTAAAACACGTTCAATTCCTGATGCTCGTAAAATCATTTTATCAACTCCGTTAACCTGCGTAAAAGAAACGGAGTATGACACGCCCGAAGCCGTGTATGTCAGAACATTATTGGAGTATGTGTAGCTTTTTGTGACTGAAGTTGCACCCGGACAGCGAAGAGTTGCAGTTCCATTACTGAATGTCGCAATTTCACCCAGGCAAACATCCTGAAGATTTCCTTCCATTTTGACAAGTTCCCAGGAGCCTGATACATCCCCTGCGACTAAGTTGTTCAGTATATTCTCGCATTCTGCTCCGGTAAATGCCAGGCTTAACACAAAAATGCCGAGAAGGTATTTAAATCCCTTCGTAAAATTTTTATTCATAATTTGTTTTGTTATTTTTAATTTGGAATTAAATATACTTAAATATACTTTATAATTATACATAATATAAACATATTTTATCCGAAATAATTACATTTAATTATATGCATTAAAAATAATTTTAATTTACTTATCTGTCTGAGAAAATAAAACAAAAAATCAGTGTTTTCGCATTAATATTTAACTCGATTGTCAAATTTGGAAGAAAGTCAACATCAGTTTTCGGGGAACATAATAGAGTTACATTGGTGTTTAAAATCCGTACATTAAGTATGAGACACAATCTCACTTTTCGAATAAGTTAAAACATATTATGAAGGAAATAACAGAGGATATTTTATACAAGAAGTTTCATCATTTAAGACATAAATGTCCTCCCGAAATTACCGATCTGGTTTTTCTCGAAATAGAAAAAGATTATATCGGAAGGTACAATTATCTTTCTGAATTAAAATCTCCGGAATCTGTTAACAAAAGCATCGAGAAATACATAAAATCTTACTGGAAGCTAAAAAAGACAGGTGTATGCAATACACCTAAATGTAAATTATTGACTTCCTACACAGAACATTCAAATTGATGTAAAGAACAGTTCATTTTTAACGTATAAAAATGGATGATGAAAAGTATATCGATATTTCCAACGCAAAAATTGCATATAAAATATTTGGTTCAGTCGAGCCATTGATTATGTGCACCGGATATGCTTCAACCATGGATTTATGGAGCACCAAATTAATCAATGAACTTCAAAAGAATTTTACCGTCATACTCTTCGATTACAGAGGAATGGGTTACAGCAAGAATATGTCCGGTTCCTTCTCTATCAATACTCTGGCAGATGATGTTTACATGATAATGAATAAGCTGAACATCAGGAAGACAAATATACTCGGTTGGTCAATGGGAGGATTTGTTGCCCAGATGTTCGCAATCAACCATGCAGATAGAGTAAACAAACTTATTTTATAT
>JBHELA010000404.1:0-21004 GCA_041859005.1 Ignavibacteria bacterium | reverse complement strand
GGCGGAAGCAGAAAATAAACCGCTTAGTAAGTTTTTTATTACAATAGACACAAAAACCGGAAAGAAATCAGAGAACCCTGTAAAGAAGGTATTGAAAACAGGCAATGCTTCAGAGATTTCGAATAGCACAAAACTTATTTCTACAAAAGGTAAAGAGTTTCAGATAATAAATTCCGCAGCTCCAAAAAAGGATAAACACGGAGAAATAGTAGGGGCAGTGATTGTTTTCAGGGATGTGACCGAAGAGTACGACATACGAGAATCTATTTTGCTTAGTGAAGAAAGGTTCAGGAAAGTTACTTCTAATATTACAGATATTGTGTATTCGTGCATTGCGGATAAAAAAGGTGCTTTCAGTATAAACTGGATGGCAGGTGCATCGGAAAAAATATGCGGATATACAATCAACGAAATCATTTCAAAAAAATGTTGGAGGTTCATTGTTGCAGATGAAGATCATGATCTTTTTAATGAAAAGGTAATTGGACTGACTCCCGGGATGCAGGCTGTTTGCAAACTAAGGATAAAGCACAAAAACGGGGATATTAAATGGGTAGAGTCTCATGCAGAGTGTGTTCAAAGTTCAGGTCTAAATAACGGAAGCATTTTGTATGGTGCATTGAAAGATATAACAGAAAAGGAAAAAGCCGAAGAAGAATTATGGATTAAAGACTGGGCAATAGAGTCATCTACTAATGCTTTTGTAACTTCAGATATGAACGGTTACCTTAATTATGTGAATCCTGCTTTTCTTAGGATGTGGGGATACAGCTCGGAAAGCGAAGTGCTCGGCAAAAATGCTGTTGAATTCTGGGAGTCTATGAGCAAAGCCGAAGAAATAATGGAAACTATTAATAATACAGGTTTCTGGAACGGCGAACTTAAAGGGATGAAAAAGGACGGCAGCACTTTTGATGTAGAAATATTAACAAGTCGCGTTGTTAATAATCTCGGTGAAGCTGTGTGCTTGCAGGCTTCGTTTATGGATATTACGGAACGAAAAAGAGCTGAAAATCAAATAAAAGAAAATGAAGAAAGATTGAAGCTTGCCCTTGCGGTTTCAAAGCAAGGAATATACGATTTGAATATTCAAACAGGTAAAGCTGTTATTACGCCCGAATATGCAAGAATGATAGGTTATGAACCTAAGGATTTTACGGAGACACACGAATCATGGAAAAGCAGATTACATCCGGATGACAGAGAAAATGTTATCAAAAAGTATGAAGACTACCTTAACGGACGCAGCACTGATTATTGTGTTGAATTCAGGGATAAGACAAAATCAGGAGAATGGAAATGGATACTTTCAACCGGTAAAATAACAGAATACGACAATTCGGGAAAACCTGCAAGAATGTTAGGGACTCATATTGATATAAATGACCGTAAGAAAATTGAAGAAGAGAATAAAAAACTTGCACATATATTCGAAAGTTCTTTGGACGAGATATTTCTGCTCGATTCAGTTAATCTGAAATTTAAGTATGTAAACAAAGCCGCAATAAATAACTTAGGATACACACTTGATGAGCTTTATGAGATGACACCGCTCGACCTTGTGCCTGAAAATAATATTATGCAAGTTCTTAGTTTTATTGATTCTTCGAAGAAGAATGAAGTAGATAATTACAAATATTTTATTGATGTCTTTTCACAATTGAAAACCAATGAAAAGGAACAGCTTGTTTTTGAAACATTACATAAACGCAAAGACGGAACTACTTACGATATAGAAGTCCACCTGCAGTTTATGGAAGTTGGGAACGAGTCATTTTATTCGGCAGTAATAATAGATATAAGCGAAAGAAAGAAAGCCGAAGAAAAACTCAGGACAAGCGACAAGATTTTCACGCATTCAGTTGAAATGCTATGTATAGCAGGGTTTGACGGATACTTCAAGGTTTTGAATCCTGCCTGGTCAAGAACGCTCGGCTGGAGCGCAGAGGAATTACTTTCAAAACCCTGGAATGATTTTGTTCATCCCGATGATTTGAAAGCAACTGATGATGTGACTTCAGAAATTGTTGACGGAATAGAAATTAAACAGTTTGAGAACAGATACTTATGCAAGGACGGCAGTTATAAGCTTCTATCATGGAATACATTTCCTTATCCTGAAGAAGCGATGATGTATGCAGTAGCGAGAGATATAACCAGTTATCGTAAAACAGAACAGGAATACAAGAAGCTGTTTGAAGAAATGCTGGACGGATTTGCACTACACGAGATAATTTGTAATATTGACGGACGTCCCGTTGATTACCGCTTTCTTGCTGTAAATCCTGCATACGAAAAGATGACAGGATTAAAAGCAGCAGACATTGTAGGAAAGACCGTACTTGAAGTACTTCCCGATTTAGAGCATCAATGGATTGAGAAATACGGAGAAGTTGCCCTGACAGAACAACCAATTCATTTTGAAGATTATGTAAGCGTACTAAAAAAATATTATGATATAAAAGCATTCTGTCCTGCAAAATACCAGTTCGTGACTATTGTTTCGGATATTACAAGACAAAAGGAAGCCGAAGAAGAACTTACAAGAGAAAAGGAAAGAGCAGAAGAAAAGGAAAAACAATTCCGTGCGCTGTTTTACAACTCCCCGGATATCGTTGCGATGACTGATACAAATGGTGTCTTTCTGGATATAAACAGGGTAACACCGGGATATGAAAAGGATGGAACCATTGGAACAAACGTAAAAGATATACTTACACCGAAATATCGTGAAGATTTTGATGCAGCCGTTAAAAGAGCACTGGAAACAGGATTACCGCAAAGATACGAACCTAAGATAAAAAATCCTGCAGGAGTATATCAGGACTGGAATAACAGGATATCAGTAATAAAAGGCGAAAAAGATCTTTTAGTTATTAATTTTACCAATGTAACCGAACAAAAGAAGATTGAGGAAGAGATACTTAACGCAAAAGAAGTAGCTGAAGCGAATGAAATTATTCTAAGAAAACAAACAGAGGAGATTATTTTAAGCAATGAACGGCTTGAAAGCCTGCTGAAGATTTCACAATATCAGACAAATTCAAAACAAGAATTGTTTGACTTTGCGCTAGAGGAAGCTATTAAGTTGACACGCAGCAAAATAGGATATATATTTTTCTACGATGAAACTACCCGTCAATTCACATTAAATACGTTTTCGAAAGGAATAACGAAAGAATGCTTGGTTGCAGAGCAGGAAAGAACATATAATCTTGATAGTACCGGATGCTGGGGTGAAGCCGTAAGACAGAAGAGACCTATAATAATGAATGAATTTGAAGAGGAAAATGAGTATAAGAAGGGAACACCTGAAGGACACGTAAAATTAAAGAAATTTCTGACTATACCTATAATCGTCGATAATACAATAGTTGCAGTAGCGGGCGTTGCGAACAAAGAAACGGATTACGATTCATCGGACGTACGCCAGTTAAGATTGTTAATGGATAACGTATGGAAAATTTCCGAAAGATTAAAACTAATAGAGAATCTTAAAAGCGCGAAGCAAAAAGCAGAAGAAAGCGATAAACTGAAATCAGCTTTTCTTGCAAATATGAGCCACGAAATAAGAACACCTATGAACGGCATACTTGGATTTCTGGATTTGCTAAAAGAACCTGATTTAAGCGAGGAAAGCAAGAGTGAATATATAAGCATTGTTAACAAAAGCGGAGAACGTCTGCTGAATACAATTAATGATATAATTGAAATATCAAAAATCGAATCCGGACAGCTTCAGCTTAATTTCAGCGAAGTAAATATTTCCGAAGTAATGGATTATCATTACCAGTTCTTCAGACAACAGACGGATGAAAAAGAATTAACTTTTCGTATAATAAAACAGGTTCAAAAAGAAGGAGCAGTTGTAATAACGGATAAGCATAAAATTGACGGTATTCTTACCAACCTGATTAAAAATGCGATTAAGTTTACGACTAAAGGTTCCATAGAATTCGGCAACTATATAAAAGATAACATTCTTGTATTCTTTGTAAAGGATACAGGACCAGGTATTCCCGAAGAAAAAATAGATGCAATATTCGGAAGATTTATACAGGGGGATTTATCGCCATATACACGTTCATACGAAGGTTCCGGACTTGGTTTATCTATTGTTAAAGCATACATCGAGCTGCTTAACGGTAAAATATGGGTAGAATCAGAAGTTCACAAAGGAAGCACGTTCTATTTCTCTATCCCGTACAATCCAATTTCGAATGATCATAATTATTTCGAACCGTCAGAACCTGTGAAGTATGTTTTCAAAAAAAGCGATAAAATATTGATTGCAGAGGATGATGATGTAAGCTATGAATACATTCAGAATTTGCTGAAAAAAGAAGGGCTGTCATTAATACGTGCTGCAAATGGAGAAGAGGCAGTAAACAAAGCAAAGGAAAACAATGATATAGCACTTATACTTATGGACATTAAAATGCCAGTTATGAACGGCATAGATGCGACGAAACAGATAAGGATGTTTAACGAGAATATTCCAATAATTGCCCAGACTGCTTATGCAATGCTCGAGGACAGAAGGAATGCGATGGAAGCCGGATGCAACGACTACATATCAAAACCGATAAGCAAAGCACTATTGATATCAAAACTTAATTCTTTCTTAAATAAAAACGAATAACGGCAGACATTTTAATTTTAAATTAATTAGGTCGGATTTATAATTTCGTTTTTACATTTTGTTTTAAATAATATTATTATAGATTATCAAATCTATAATTAAGGATTTATTTATAGTAATACAAAGGATGAATTTCTTCCAAAAAGAATACCAGTAACCTTTGTATGAAAAACTTTTTAGTTTAGGACGAATATTTTCAGTGTTGATACAGGATTTAAGTGGTTCAGTTATAAGTCTGTTTAGTTCTTTTTTAAATTGTTTTTTATAAACTATTAAGTTACAGGGTTATGATTAAAGTAATCCACTCAGAAGCCGACCCCTTAGTGGTAGAGTGCACCGAGAGCGATGTAAGATATTGCTCTAACTGCAAGTATCACGGGAGTTGTAACTTCAGAAGCAGAGATGCGAGAGGAATCATGTACGCTTTTCTGTTTTCGATTTCCTTGTTTGCTATTCTTATTGCAAGCATAGTTATGACATGATTTTATGTTTATCATCGTGACAAAAGTGTTTTTACATTAAATCGATTTTTGATTTAATCCTCTTAAAGCAGGTGCCGAATTTCTTCGGCACCTGCTTTTTGTTTATATTCCTTGGGTCAATATTTCATCAAGACTGTATTTTGCGGAAACCCGGACATTTTTCGTCAAATTAGCGGGCAGTGAGTATGCTGGAAGCGGGTCAGAAGCCTGTCATAATTGGATTGAGGTTGTATTCAAGTTGGATTGAGGTTGTATTCAGGAGAGTAAATATTTGATATTACAGTAATTAAGAAGATTATATAGACTATGATTACAGCTAATAATAGCCTATTTTGACACTAATTAATATAATAATATTACTTTATAATGTCAAGACAAAATTTATTGATTTTACATTTTATTATAACTTTTAACAAAAACAAAAGCCGTTCACACAATTGTGAACGGCTTAATAATATAAGAAATAACTTTAATTACCAGTCTTTTCTTGCGTAAAGTTCCGCTATTTTTATTACTACGTTTGTTGCTTTTTCAATTGACTCAAGCGGTACGTATTCAAACTTGCCGTGGAAATTAATACCACCCGCGAAAACATTCGGACACGGCAGACCCATATATGAAAGTCTCGAACCGTCTGTACCTCCGCGAATAGGCATTATCTTCGGCTCTATACCGAGTTCAATCATTGCCTGTTTTGCAAGTTCAACAATATGATAAACAGGTTCGACTTTTTCTCTCATGTTGAAGTACTGGTCTTTAAGCTCTGCTTTAACGACCTCTTTGCCGTATCTCTTATTAAGGAAATCAGCGCATTCCTGAGCAAATACTTTTTTGCTTTCAAACTTTGCCCTGTCGTGGTCGCGGACAATGTATGCTATGGTTGTATTCTCTACAGTTCCGTTCATGCTAATCAGGTGATAGAAACCATCGTATCCTGTTGTATATTCAGGACGCATGTTTGGAGGAAGCAATGCGTTATACTCCATTGCTATCAGCATTGAGTTAAGCATTTTATCTTTAGCATATCCGGGATGAACGTTTCTTCCCTGAATACTTACAGTCAGTTTTGCTGCATTAAAATTTTCAAACTCAAGCTCGCCGACGTGACTGCCATCCATAGTATAAGCAAACTCAGCACCGAATTTCTTAACGTCGAAAAAGTCAACTCCCCTGCCGATTTCCTCGTCGGGTGTAAAGCCGATTTTTATTTCGCCGTGCTTTATTTCAGGATGATCGATAAGATACTTTACCGCTGTCATAATCTCTGTAATACCGGCTTTATCATCGGCTCCAAGCAGTGTGGTTCCGTCAGTTGTGATGATAGTATCGCCTTTGTATTCCTTTAAATCAGGGAACAGCTCAGGAGTAAGAACAAGCTTTAATTCCTTGTTGATAGTGATATCACCTCCATCGTAATTTTCCCAGACAAGCGGATTGACGTTTGCTCCCGACATATCGGGACTTGTATCCACGTGAGCAACGAACCCGATTATAGGAACCTTTTTCTTAACATTTGAAGGGAGGGTTGCCATAACGTAACCGTGCTCGTCAATTTCAGACTTGAGCCCGAATTCCTGCAGCTCTTTATTCAATAAATTCAATAAATCAAATTGTTTTTTTGTACTTGGGAAGGTTTCAGAATTTTCATCAGACTGAGTGTCTATTTTAATGTACCTGAAAAACCTTTCCTTAATTTCCTGCTTCATTAGGTATAACTCCTTTTTTTAATACTTTTCTTCCGTTTTGAAAAATCTTTCTTTTAACTTCGGGTCTTCTACCGAAGTTTAAGAGCAAACCGATTTCATAATTAGCTGCCTTTAACTGATTAACGAGTGAGAACTCTACTGATGCATTAACTCTTTCAGCAGTCTCAACCCGCACCAGCACTTTATCATCATTCACGAAATCAAATTTGAACTGTCCTACTCTGTTGTTTTTATAGAAAACGTCTTTATGAACATCACGTTCAAATACAAGTCCATGGTTCCTCATCTCTACGGACAGCGCCTCGAGATAAACATCCTTTGAGTAACCATTACCGAGCAAATTATAAACCTCAAGAAAAGATTTAATTATCTTTTCAGTTAAATCTTTGTACAACAATTCTGCCATGACGATTGTTTTAAGATTAATATACGATTTTTAATCTGCGTCCGGCTTCCCCCTTAAAGAATCCCAAATGAAATATACACAAAGAATTACAAGCATTACGAGTGCGAGTATTTCAGCTGAATGCGATTCGAACCATGCTTCGTTCACATAGTTGATACCGCTGAACTTAAGAACTGCACTTATAACACCCATTAATGCACCGCCGGCTATAAAGCCTGATGCAATCAGTGTTCCTCTTTCACGTCTTGCATTGTTTAACTTCTCGTCTTTGCTTCTCTTCGAAACAAAGTTGGCTATAATACCCCCGAGCAATATCGGTGTATTAAGTTCGAGAGGAATAAACATCCCGAGTGCAAAAGCGAGAGCGGGAACTCCGATCATTGTAAGAATCAATGACATAAAAGCACCTGCTGCGTAGAGCATCCACGGAGCGGGTTTTCCAGACATCATAGGTTCTATTACAGCTGCCATGGCATTAGCCTGCGGAGCAACAAGTGCATTATCGCCTTTAAACCCGTAAGTCTGGTTTAAAATAATTATGACGCCTCCGACTGTAGCAGCTGAAAGTACTGTACCGAGAAACTTCCATGATTCCTGTTTATAAGGAGAAGAACCGAGCCAGTAACCAATTTTTAAATCTGTTATGAATCCGCCTGCCATTGAAAGAGCAGTACAGACAACACCTCCGATAATCATAGAGGCAACAATACCAACATTACCCGTTAAGCCGACAGACACCATAATGACAGAAGAAATAATCAGCGTCATGAGTGTCATGCCCGAAACAGGGTTTGTACCTACGATTGCGATAGCATTTGCTGCAACCGTTGTGAACAGGAATGCAATAATCATAACAATCGCAAGTCCAAGGAAAGCGTAACCTACATTGTCAACAACTCCGAACAAGAAGAATACAAATACTATTACAGCGACAAGAAGAATACCGCCTACTATGATACCCATAGGCAGGTCTTTTTGTGTTCTTAATATATCCTTTCTTTCCACATGCTTTCCGAAAATTTCCTTAACTGCAAGACCGAATGCAGATTTGATAATCTTCGATGACCTTATAATACCAATTACTCCTGCCATTGCGATACCGCCAATACCAATAGGTCTGACGTATGCTCTGAAAATTTCTTCAGCAGACATGGCACCGACAAGCTTTGTTATGTTTGCGCCGAGAGGAACAGTTATTCCGGGAGCGAAATAATTGATGATAGGAATTATCATGTACCATCCAATAAAAGAACCTGCACAAATAATGGCTGCATATTTCAAACCAACAATGTATCCAAGTCCGAGTACAGCCGAACCGACATTAATCTTAAAAATTAGTTTGGATTTATCCGCGAGTTCACTGCCGAATGCAAAAACTCTTGTAGTGAAAACTTCGCTCCACCAGCCGAATGTTGCAATAATAAAATCGTAAACACCGCCTATCAAACCGCTGACAAGCAGAAGTTTCGCCTGGCTCCCTCCTTTTTCTCCCGATACAAGAACTTCTGTCGTTGCTGTAGCTTCAGGGAAAGGATATTTCCCATGCATATCAGAAACAAAATATTTTCTGAACGGAATCAGGAAAAGTATTCCAAGAAATCCACCGAGAAGTGATGATAAAAACACCTGATAGAACTGAACTTCAAGACCAAGAATATACAATGCAGGGATTGTAAAAATAGCACCCGCAACAATTACCCCGGAACTTGCTCCAATAGACTGAATAATAACATTCTCGCCAAGAGCATTCTTTCTCTTGGTTATGAATGCAAGTCCAACAGCAATGATTGCAATCGGAATAGCAGCTTCAAAGACCTGACCAATCTTTAATCCAAGATAAGCAGCTGCGGCTGAGAAAATGATCGCCATAAGCAATCCCCAGAAAACGGACCAAATGTTTACTTCGGGCACGATGCTTTTGGGCGACATCAGAGGAACATAAAGCTCTCCCTCTTTCAATTCCCTGTAAGCATTTTCCGGCAAACCTTTGACTCCGGTAGAGATATGTTCTGACATAAGCAGATTATTTAAATTAAGAAAAAATGACTTAGAATATCTTAATTTAACATCAAAATACATAAAATAAAAGATTCAATTTAATATATTTTTAGCTTGTGATTTCCCCTAAAGGCAGGTAGAAAGAAATGACTATTGCAGCTCCATAATCATAACTTTATTTAGCATATTGCGTATAATATGTATAACTAAAAGACTATTTTTACACAACAAATTTTACACAACAAATTATTTTCTTATGAAAAAATTAAATCTACTTTTATTGGTGATTTTTATTTCTGCCGGATTTTTCGGATGCGAGCAGAAGAAATCACAGGAAACACTAAAATCTGACCCCGAAATGGTAAAACAATTTGATGATTTTGTAAAAAAGTTTGAAGAGAAATATGTTCCTCTTTACAAAGAAAACAATCTTGCTTACTGGAATGCATCCATTACAGGCAAAGAGGAAGATTTCAAAAAAGTTGCTGAATTTCAGAACAAATTGACGGCAATATATTCAAACAAAGATGATTTTAACACACTGAAAAAGATTCATAGTTCAAAAGGCATAACAGACTCGTTAAAAAAACGTGAACTGGATGTTCTTTATCTCGCATATCTCGGTAATCAGGCTGATACCGCAAAGCTGAATGCTATTAACAATGCCCAAAGCCAGATAGAAGTAAAATTCGGTAACTACAGAGCCGATATGAACGGAAAAAAGCTCACCGATAACGAGATTGAGGAAATACTTGTTACTTCAAAAGATTCGAAAGAACTCGAAGCAGCATGGCTGGCACATAAAAAGATAGGTCCTGTAGTTGCTGATGATGTTAAGAAACTTGTAAAGATGAGAAATGAAGTTGCAAAAGACCTTGGATACCTGAACTATCATGAAATGAAACTAAAGCTTTCAGAACAGGACCCTGCAGAAATTCTCAAACTTTTTGATGAGCTCGACGTCCTTACAAGAGACGCTTTCAAGAAACAAAAAGATGAGATAGATACTTATTTTGCAGAAAGGTACAAAATAAAGAAAGAAGACCTGATGCCATGGCACTACCAGAACCGGTTCTTCCAGGAAGCTCCGAAGATTTACAAAGTTGACCTCGATACATATTACAAAGACAAAAACCTCGAGCAGCTTACTGCGGAGTACTACAAAGGACTCGGAATTCCTATTGACGATGTAATTAAAAATTCCGACCTTTATGAAAAGCCCGGCAAGAACCAGCATGCTTATTGTACCGATATTGATAACGTCGGTGATGTGAGAGTGCTCTGTAACATAAAACCTACCGAAAAATGGATGAACACAATGCTTCATGAATACGGACATGCGGCTTATGATAAGTATATCGATAATAAAAATCTCCCGTTCGTATTAAGAGATGCCGCACATACATTCACGACAGAATCCATCGCGATGATTTTCGGAAGATTTTCTTCAAACGGTACATGGATGAAGGATATGAAGCTTGTCACGGAAGAAGAAGCACAGAAAATATCCGAAGACGCGTTTAAATCATTAAGACTTCAGCAGCTTGTCTTTTCTCGCTGGTCGCAGGTTATGTACAGGTTTGAAAAGTCCATGTACGAAAACCCCGATCAGGACCTCAACAAACTCTGGTGGGACCTTGTAGAAAAGTATCAGCTGTTAAAAAGACCTGAAGGACGGAATGAACCCGACTGGGCGTCAAAGATTCACATAGCAGCTTTCCCTTGCTACTACCATAACTATCATCTTGGCGAGCTTCTTGCTTCTCAGCTGTATTACTATATAGGTAAGAATATACTTAAAGTAAACGATTTCAAGAACCAGAGCTTCGTAAACAAACCTGAAGTCGGCAAATACCTGCAGGAAAAAGTTTTCATGCCGGGTGCGAGATATTACTGGAATGATATGATAGAAAAGGCTACAGGTGAAAAACTTACCGCAAAATATTACGCTCAGCAATTCGTAAACTAATGTATTTACAACTCCTTCCCGCTTTATGCGGGAAGGAGATTTTTTAATTTTGATTTAAATTAAAGGTTATTTCCCTTCTGAAAAGAAAAAGTTCGGTCTCTGAGCATTAAACGATATATTTCAGGAAACAAAATTCTTTACATTTAGTATATAACTTAAAGTTAAACCAATAAAGCAAAAGCTTGTCTAACTATTAAAGTAAAGGAGTCATAAAATGGACGACACAAGACTAAGAATATTGATGAAATCAGGGCTGACAGTGCTGATTTTTTTAATGTCAGCATATCTGTTTACAAGTCCAGCTTATTCACAGATTGAACCCGGGAAAGTAACAACCGTCATTGATACTGTTGATGATGAAGAAGATTTGTTCGATGAAAATACTAACTACAAAGAAATGTATAAGGATTTGAACAAAGATGGCGAATGGGTAACCATTACAGACACTTCTCTTAATGATCCGGATAATCCAAATGGGAATAACGTAACAAACATAAGAATAATAAACGTCTGGAAACCTAATAATACAACTCCTGACTGGACACCATACAGTTACGGCAGATGGGTTTATACTTATACGGGCTGGATGTGGGTAACAGATTATTTATGGGGCTGGGCAACCTATCACTACGGAAGATGGGTTTATGATTATTATTACGGATGGGTTTGGTTACCCGGCAGGTACTGGGCTCCAAGCTGGGTGCAGTGGTGCTATAATTCCAATTATATAGGCTGGTATCCTATTTATCCAAGAAGACGACACCATCATCATCACCACGGATACTATGCACACGGTAACCCGCGTCACTGGGTAATTGTTAAGAGAAAAGATTTTACGACAAAGATAGACAAGGAAGTAACCGTTGATTCGAAAGAAAATTCAAGGATACTCGAGGGCTCCAAAAAGATAGCTATAGTAAAATATGACGGGAATAATATAATCAACGTAGGACCGAAAGTAGAAGTAATCGAAAAGAACACCGGTCAGAAAATCGAACCGAAGAAAGTAACCTTATCCGACAAAAAGGATATTTCAAAAGTCGATGAAACTACGGTAAGTATATACAGAAACGATGTCGAGAAAAAGACTGTTTACACAGGATCTAAAGAAAATAATAATACTAACGGCACGAAGACAAAAGATGTTGATGTTAAAGAAACGAGCAAGAGTCCTGATGTGAAAAAAGAAACAAGCAGAGAAACCGCTCCGAAGAGTAAAGATGAAAATACAAACAGGAACAAGCAGCCTAATTATGAAGGCTCAAAAGAGAAAGCTCCCGAGCAGAAGGTAAAGACTGAAAGCAGACCTCCAAGTTACGAAGGAAGTAAGGAAAGAAGCAGACAGGAAAGCAGTCCTAAAAGGGAAACAGGCAACAGTAACAGGGAAAGCAACAACAGCGGTCGGAGCAATGAAGGCTCACGCGATAATGGAAATAACAACTCCAGAACATCAAGCAGAAAATAAGTAATTAAATTCATACATCGTCCTTCAAAGAACCCGGTACAAACCGGGTTTTTTGTTTTGTTATTTAATAATTATTATCCTATGTTGTATCTTAATAATATTTATACATTTATGAAAATAATAACAGCTATTACTTTAATAATACTTTCAGTTTTTATTAATAATGTCTATTCTCAATGTTCAGACGCCGGTGTGTGCATTGTTGGCGAAAGGCATAATACAGATGAAAAAAGCTATAACACATCATCGTTATCGCTTCAGTATTCACTCGGATTCAGCGGAACCCCCGAAGACATAACATATCATGCTTTAAAACTTGGCAGCGATATTGTTATAACAAAAGAATTTTCTCTGGGCATTGTAGTACCATTTTACGCGCAGGTGTATAAAACAGCAAACACATTCTCTAACGGTGGAATCGGTGATGCTTTTGTTATCGGCAACTATTCAATTCAGACAGGTAAGAAGCAGAACCTGCTGCTGCAGGGAGGCTTTAAGATAAACACTTCTTCAATAAATAAGTATGAATTTACATACACAAACGCACAGGGAACGAATGATTTAATACTTGGAGGCGTTTACAGTATTTCTCTCTTTAATTTTTCGGGCGGTATTCAGGTTCCTTTAACCAATTATAAAGATGATGATTTCGAATTTAAGCGTGGTGCTGACCTGATGTTAAAGGGCGGCATTAAACATAACATTGATAAATTTGCTCTAAGCTTCGATGTGCTCGGAATTAAGAGACTCAGCAAATCCGAAGTAACGTCATCAGACTTTTTTACAGCAACAAGCGTTACAACAACTATTGATAAAAGTGATTTTCTTCAGATTAACTTAATAGGCGGAGCCGCATATAATATATCAACTGATTTAGTACTGGATTTGAATATTGCTGTTCCTGTTATCAAAAGAGAAGAAGATTCCGACGGGACGAAAAGAGTATTCTCCGCAAATTTAGGTGTAAGATTCAACTTATAACAGAGAATACCGGGGTCAGTACAGCCGTTTTATACATTTTCATTTAAAAATTTTCATTTCGGATAAATACTTTACTTTAATTTAATCTGTAAATACTTTAACTTGCAGAATATTATAATAAAATGTTAGATAAATTTGGACAGGATCTCAAAAGACTAAGAGAATCCAAGAGAATTTCTATAGCCGATATATCTGCTAAGACAAAGATTCACAAGTCTATTCTTGAAAAAATGGAAAGCGGTGACTTTTCCTTTTTTTCAGAAATACACGTACGTGCATTTCTTAAGCAGTATGCAAAAGCTATAGATGTTGACAGCAACGACCTTCTCTTCAACTATGGAATGGCTAAACAGGGAAAGTTTTCTTCAATGTTAAAAGATGTTGAAGAAAAAGAAGAGGGGATAAAGAAAGTTGAAGAAAAGATTAGCTTCATGGATGAACCTGAACTGCCTCCTGAGATAAAGACTCCGCCAGTTGAGGAATCACCGAAGGAAGCAGAAGAGGATATTTTCAGTTATCCGCCTAAACCCCTGAAGAAGATAATAACCGAGCCGGAAGAAATTCCGGAACAGAAGAATGAGATACCTGAAAGAAAACCTTTTTCAAAATCAAAGCGAGTAAAGCTTGAACCCGAAGATACAGAATTCAACGGTACATACACGGAAATAAAAGGGTTCAAAGTACCAATACACTTATTGAAGAATCTCGGAATAGCTTTAATGATTATTGCACTCCTTGCGGGTATTTATCTGCTGATTGACGTCGTCTTCCTGAAAAAACAAAATCAAAATACAGAAATCATAAAACAGAACTTTGAGGATGTTGTTCAGGAAAATGAAAAGAAAATTCTCGGAAAGAAAACCGAAGAAGAAATCCGCGATTCGATTAGCAAGGCTCAGGACTCAGTAAGGAAAGCCGCTATTGCAGATTCGCTGAAGAATCTGGATTCCGACTTGCTTACATTAAAGATTGTCGGACTTAACAAAGGCAGAATTATAGTTTATACCGATTCATTATACGAGGGGGGCGGGAAGATTGAGGAATTAACAAAAAACAGTGAGGTTGTATTTAAAGCAAAAAAACAGTTTTATATAACATCCAAAAACACTTCTAAATTTGACGCTTTCCTTAACGATAATAAACTTAATTTCGAGGACGAGTCAATAAAGAATCTGAAGCTGACAAGAAAAATATTATCAAACAAATAATATGTAACTCATTACACGATAATGGATAAGCATATTGTTGACCGCATAGATGAACTAAAAGAATTAATTAACGAAGCTGACTACAAGTATTACGTACTTGCCGAGCCTGATATAAGCGACTTCGAATACGATAAGTTTATGAAAGAACTCGAAGAGCTTGAAAAACAATACCCTCTTCTTCTGACCAAAGACTCCCCTACTCAGCGTGTATCGGGAGAGCCCACTAAGAAATTTAACGTTGTTGAACATAAAATCCCTATGCTTTCCCTTTCTAATTCCTACAACTTTGATGAACTGATTGATTTCGATACAAGAGTAAAAAATGCTATAAGCAGTGATAATGTAGAATATGTATGCGAGCTTAAGATTGACGGACTTGCCGTTTCGCTTATTTACGAAAACGGTTATTTCGTAAGAGGAGCAACTCGCGGTGACGGGACAAAAGGCGATGACGTAACTGCCAATCTGAAAACTATTAAATCAATTCCCTTAAAAGTTGAACACAAGTCAATCAAAAATTTTGAAATAAGAGGCGAGATTTTCATAAAGAAAGATGACTTCATGAAGATAAATGAAGAGCAGGAACTTAAAGGAGAAAAGCTCTTCGCAAACCCGAGAAATACAGCCGCAGGAACGTTGAAACTAAAAGACAGCAGAACGGTCGCACGCAGACCGCTAAACTTATTCTCTTACTATTTTTTATCGAATGATATAAAACCCGAAGAGCATTTCAAGAATCTTGAAATTCTAAAACAGCTGAGATTCCCTGTTAATTCATACGCAAAGAAAGTAAAATCAATTGAAGAGGTAAAGAAGTTCTGCGAAAAGATAGATGAGCTTCGCGATAACCTCCCGTATGAAATTGACGGCGTAGTCGTAAAAGTCAACAGCATACATGAACAAGAGATACTCGGCAATGTTGCGAAATCTCCGCGCTGGGCTATAGCGTACAAGTTCAAAGCAAAAGAAAAGATTACAAGAATAAACAGCATAACGCTTCAGGTCGGAAGAACCGGCACGATAACTCCTGTCGCAGAGCTTGAACCTGTCTTTCTTGCAGGCTCAACAATCTCAAGAGCAACACTTCATAACTTCGACGAACTGGAACGCAAAGATATAAGAGAAAAAGATTACGTCAAGATTGAAAAGGGCGGCGATGTAATACCAAAAGTCACAGAAGTAATCCCCGAAAAAAGAGAAAAGGGTTCGCGCAAGTATTCCATTCCCGATAAATGCCCGATATGCAGCACAAAACTCGTTAAATCAGAAGAAGAGGTATATGTTTACTGTCCGAATTATTTCTGTCCTGCACAGATACAGGGACGGATAGAACACTTCGTGCACAGGGATGCAATGGACGTAGAAGGGCTCGGAGGCAGTATCATAGCTATCTTCCTTGAAAACGGACTCATAAAAGATTTCTCTGATATCTATGAACTGAAGAATAAAAGGAAAGAAATAGTTTCATTGGATAGATTCGGAGAAAAGAGTGTTGACAACATTCTTTCAGCGATTGAGAATTCAAAAGAGAAACCATTCGAAAAGGTGTTGTTTGCTCTGGGAATAAAGCAGGTCGGCGAAAGGACAGCCAAGCTTCTCGCAAAACATTTCGGTTCAATAGAAAATCTTTCTAATGCATCCGTTGATGAAATTGATGATATTTATGAAATAGGTCCTTCAATTGCCCGCAGCGTCGTAGATTTTTTCAAAGATGATAAGAATATTAAAATACTGAATAAGCTAAAGAAAGCAGGGCTCAAATTTGAGTCCGACAATACCGGCACAGCAAAGACCAGAGAAGAATTCATCGGAAAAGTGTTTGTCCTTACGGGTACACTGATAAAATTCACACGCAGTCAGGCCTCTGAGATAATAGAAAATTTTGGAGGAAGAACATCGGGCTCTGTCAGCAAGAAAACGGACTATGTTCTTGCAGGTGCAGAAGCAGGCAGTAAGCTCGATAAAGCAAAAAAACTTGGCGTTAAAATACTCATCGAAGATGATTTCGAAAAAATGATTAATTAATCACACATTTCACAAATTCCTGAATATCCAGAATAGCAGTACAACAACCGCCGCAATTGTTATAGTTTTTGAGTTAACAGGTACTTTAGGCAGTTGTTTATTAAAAACTACCAGTGCCAAGTAATACACTATAGAATAAATGATAAGCGGTGTGGAAACATAAACAAGTGGATTTAATGTATAAGCTTCCCAAAAATTAAAGTGCAGCAGCTGATGAGTACCGCGCATTCCTCCGCATCCCGGACACAGCAATCCGGTTACTGTCTCGAACAAACACGGCGGATAGTAATTCAATACCGCAGGATTCCAGAAGAATAAAATGACAACAAAAAAAACTGCGGCTGTAATAACCGCAGTTCCTTGAAATTTCTTATTTTCTAAAAGACCGGATACGTCCAATTATTTTACTAAATTGAACTTCTCTCCGTATTGACCTATTAACGGAAGCGGTGCGACCTTGCCTCCGAAGGCATTGATAATTCCGATAATGTAATACACAATAACGGCAATGTAAAGAATGTATCCGAATCCGCATGTGATGACACCGATAATATTAACGAGTATGTTTACTATCAAAAGCACTATCGATTGTTCTGTATGATACATAACAAATTTATTCTTCTTATACTCATCCATTAATAATGGAATAAAGAAAACTAAATATGCGACAAACGCCATTGTTTTTCCTGATTCAATTTCTTCAGGTGTAATATTAAGATTTCTTGTAGATTCTGCCATTCCTTCTCCTTTTAAAAGTTAATATTTAAAAAACTTTTTTATCTGAAAATAGCTTTTATGCTTCCCCAGGTGTTTTTAATGCCGGATACAGTATGAACCACAGTTATTGTGTTCGTGTAAGAATAACTACCGTTGCTGTTTTGACATTTCAGCCTGTAATAATAAACGGATGATGTGGATTTGTTCACATCCACGCTGTTATCCTGATACGAATAGTAAGAATTACTGCCGTTTGCATTTACTGTTTTGACATAAATAAAACTGTTAGGTGTGGAAGCACTGCGCTCGATTTCAAACTTAGCTGTTCCATTTTCGTCTCCGGTTTTCCATTCAAGCAATATTCCGTCGGAGTTTGTTTTCCCCGTGAAATATTCGAATGTTAAACCTGCAAAAGCAATTCCGGCCGTAACCAAAACCAAAAATAGTATTTTACTAACCCTATAAATCATATATTTATTTACATAAAGATAGAATCAAATTATAATTAATGCAAGTGAATTTTGTATATATCTTACATCTGAAAAAAATAAATATTTAACTAAAAATTAGTTATATCTGTATTTTTTTAGAGTTAAGTTGACATTCTCCGCATTTTCCAGCGAGCAATAAATCTATCTTTAAATCCATGTGTATCCGTTTTATCCGCGAAAATCAGCCTGCCTGCAGCAGGCAGGCGTTCTATTGCTTTTTTCCGTACTACTATCCGAAAAAATTTTGTAATAAAAACAAACTTTTTACAAAATAAAAACAATCTAAAGATTTACAATTTTAATATATAAAATAATTCTTTTGCTTTCTTTGCGTCCTTTGCATCCTTTGCGAACTTTGCGTTAATAGTCTATTATACTAACAAAAATGATCTGTTTTCTCAGCGTTCTCTGCGTCCCCTGCGGTTAAAATTCCTAAAGGTTCTTTCTTTTCTCTGTGTTCTCTGCTTTCTGTGGTTAAAATTCTAAAAAAGTTCTTGTTCTTCTTTTCATCAGTAATTATCATAATTAAATTAGCAGTTTCTGTGTGCGCTTTTGTTATTCTCCGTGAGTTATCAGTGATCTCCGTGAACCATTTCTTAAAAATCTTTTCTTTGTTTGTCCGCCGAGGCGGATTCGCCGCGGAGAACAGCTCTTGCTACGCCGTGACCTTTGCATCCTTTGCGAACTCTGCATTTAAAATCTTGTGCTTTTTACATTAGATTAGTTTTTTCTCTGTGCGCTCCGTGTCCTCGGTGGTAAAAATTCTAAAAAAGTTCTTGTTCTTCTTTTCATCAGTGATTATCATAATTAAATTAGCTTTTTCTGTGTGCGCTTTTGTTATTCTCCGTGAGTTCTCAGTGATCTCCGTGAACCATTTCTTAAAAATCTTTTCTTTGTTTGTCCGCCGAGGCGGATTCGCCGCGGAGAACAGATCTTGCTCGTCATGGTATATTCAATTTTCTTTCTTTATCAATTTCAAGTTTTTCGTATTTTTCATACATTTATTAATGGTAAATAATGGTTTTTTCATCGGTATAGATTCGGGCGGTACAAATTGCAGAATATCAGCCTGCGGCTCTGATTTAAACATTCTCGGCTCTGTTGTCTTTCCTTCTGTTCACTACTCAGCCGTCGGATACTTAGATTTTTCTTCACATACAGCAGCAAATATTAACCTGTTTCTTGAACAGTTTAGTTTGCAACTCTCCGATTGTCTCGGTATTTGCGCCGGTGTTGCAGGTGCAAGAGCTGCGAACAATAAAAACGAAATACAGCAAGGGTTGAAAGACACTCTCAAGTTTGATAAGATTATTGTTGAATCAGATACCGTCATTGCCTTCGAGGATGCTCACGGTGAAAATGACGGCTTGATTCTTATTTGCGGTACGGGGTCTGTTTTGTTCGGAAGGCTCGACGGAGAAATTGTAAGGCTTGGAGGCTGGGGAAAAATTCTCGGCGACGACGGCAGCAGTTACTTCCTCGCTCTCAACTTCCTTAAAAAACTCGTAAAGTATTTTGACAGGTTTGACCCGAAAGCTGATATAGAAAAACTTCTCGATGAAAAATTCGGTATTAACAGGAACAATATTATTGATATGGTTTATCACAAAAAATTTGATATTGCTTCGCTGACCCCGTTTATCGTTGAACAGGCTGAAAATGGCGACCCTCTCTGCAGACACGTCGCTGAAGCGGAAGCTGAAAATGTTCTCGAACTATTTGATGCTTTAGCAAACAGATTCGGTGTGGATAAAAAACTCAGTATAGCTTTTTCCGGAAGCTTAATCGATAATAAGAACTATTTTTCCGATACACTCCGTGACCTGATAAAAACGGATTTTGAAAAGGAATTTCTTATACTCGAAAACCCTGTGAACCCTGTTAACGGTGCTTTAAAAATTGCAATAAATAAATAAATACAAACAAGAACACATTAAATGAAAACTGATATTATACTCATACTTGATTTCGGCTCTCAATATACCCAGCTAATTGCTCGCAGACTTCGTGAACTCAACGTTTACTGCGAAATTCAGCCGTTTAGCATTAATATTGAGAAATACCTGCTCAGCAAAAACAATTATTCTCTCAAAGGCATCGTTCTTTCAGGCGGACCGGCAAGCGTTCTTGAGAAGAATTCCCCGGATATTAGCGATTCCGATTATCTGCACCTGCTTAATCTGAAAGTCCCCGTTCTCGGTGTTTGCTATGGACTTCAGCTTCTTGCAAAGAAATCGGGCGGTAAGATTCATAAGTCGCTCGTTAGGGAATACGGACACACAAAGATAAAAGTAACGGAATCGTTTATGTATAAAGGATGTCCGTCAGGTTTCAACGTCTGGATGAGCCACGGCGACTCTGTTGATAAACTTTCTAATGGTTTTAAAATTACTGCAAGAAGTTCTAATGGTCATATCAGCAGCTTTGAAAATTCAGCAGAGAATTTATATGCACTCCAGTTTCATCCCGAAGTAAACCATACTGAAAATGGACTTACTATACTCAAGAATTTTGCATTTAGTATTTGCAAAGTTAAAAATCTGTTTAAACCCGTATCATTCATTCAACAGAAGGTAAATGAAATTAAAAACATAGCCGGGAACGATTACGTTATCTGCGCCCTAAGCGGCGGTGTTGATTCTTCTGTCGCAGCAGTACTCGTTCAAAAAGCAATCGGTAAAAAACTTATTTGCATTCATATCGATAACGGTCTGATGAGAAAAAATGAAAGCAAACTTATCATAGATTTATTTAAAAAGCATTTCAAGTTTAATCTTATCTTCGTTGATGCTGCAGATTTATTCGTGAAAAGACTAAAAGGTGTGATAGACCCCGAAAAGAAACGCAAAATAATAGGCAAAACATTTATTGATGTATTCGATGCCGAAGCTAAAAAACTACGTAAGAATAATAT
>JBHELA010000344.1:0-5224 GCA_041859005.1 Ignavibacteria bacterium | reverse complement strand
ATTCTTCTGTTACATTTCAGCAGCATCTTCTGCATCGCCCGTATTTAACCGTTTTACGGTAATGCCTGGTCTTAGTGCTTCTCAGAACTACGGACCTAATATTAAGATTATTGCGGCACATAAAAATTCCGGCAATATGTTCTTTATATGGGAAAATAGATTGCTAAGGACACACCCTTCATCGTCCTCAGTAACAGCAATTGATACAAACGGTGTAAGAGAACTGCTTATTAAGGATGATTATATATTTTATATAAAGCAGGATTTCCTTTATTACGGCACTTTAAATTCTAGCGGTAACTTTATTAGCGGAGGCTCGCCCATCACATTGACATCTATGTCAGACCCTAAGCTTCTTCTTAATCCGATTAACAACAAAATTTATATATTTCAGAAGGGGGCACCGCCTACTCTTTTTAAGTCATCAAGCAATTATAATGCATTTACTTCGGCAACTTCCTTCTCAACAGTGAGCCTTGTACCGTTGAGTTCTGCGGTAACGTGGCAGAGGTGTGGAATAGGACCGGACGGAAGATTGTTTTTCTGGGGAAATGGAACTCCAAATCAGATGGCATACACTGACGACGAATTAACGTTCACTTCATTTGCCCTTACACTGACAAATGTTCAGGGAGATGCTTTTGCTTTCGGCGGCACAGCGGCATCGTATTATGTTTATTTTTGTTCCATTTACAGCAATAATAAAGGTGTTAGCGGTTCGTGGATGGGAATCGGAAATATCTCATATCAAACTCACCCGAACGACGGAATAAATTTCATTGACCCGAATAACCAGAACACACTGATAACAACAACTGATCAGGGAGTAGGTGCATCTATTGACAGAGGCCTTAATCTTTATGAGATAAACTCTGGTGTGGTTGCAGTGCAGGTCAATGACTTCAGCATGTACTCTAATAAACAGGTTGCCTATTGTGCATCAAAATCAGGTATCTGGAGAGTCTCGAATTATTTATCCATACCGGTCTGGTCTAATGCTATATTCCCTAACGGTGACGGTTCACCATATCATTCAGTGGCAATGAAACCCTCTGATACAAACATAGTATATGCAGGTAATGTAAGAGTTTACAAATCTATAAACCGTGGAACAAGCTGGAGTCAGATATTCACGGCAGAAAATCCACCTTATAATTTTTCGCATTTATACGGAATTGAGGCTTTGGAAGTTTGTCCTTTTAATGAGAATATTGTAATGGCGGGTTATTTCCAGGACAGCACATGGAAGGGTGGGTTATTTGTTTCATTGGATGCCGGTGCGAACTGGTCCCAGATACTCATCAAATCTACTGTCATCGGTGAAGATGTTGATGTTTTTGATATAGTTTTCAACATGGAAGGAAGTGACACGGTTGCTTATGTTGGTGTTCAGGCAGATCTTGTAACATCAGCAAGAAGTATTTATAAAGTTACTAAAAGTGGCAGCAGTTGGGTTGTGTCTCAGGATATGGGAACTATATGGGCAACGATTAGAGATATTGAAGTTAGTTTAACTGGGGATACAATATTCGCATGCGGAACCGATGTCGGCATAAATCATCCGATAGCTTACTACAAACCGAGAAATACTACAGGAATTTGGTCAGCATTTACTACATCCGGATTTCCGTATGTTGCTGGAAAACAGGGTTATGCAATAACAATAGGCTACGATACTGTCTTCTGTGCTGTTGATAACCAATTATATTATTATAAACTTGGTGCAACTGCTTGGTCTCCTGGTTATACATATCCTGTCGGAATGAAAATAAATTTCCTTTATTATGATGAATTAATGGCAGGCACTTCCTTAGGGTTATACTCATTCCACGGAAGTTCAACCGGTGTGAATATCATTTCACAGGAAATTCCAAACAGTTATTTTTTGGAACAGAATTATCCTAATCCTTTCAATCCCGTAACAAGAATTAAATACGGAATTCCAATGGAAAGTGCAGTAAAAATTGCCATTTATGATATCCTGGGTAGGGAAGTAAAAACACTAATAAATGAAACACAGAAACCCGGAATCTACGAAGCATTATTTGACGCTTCATTCTTACCAAGCGGAACATATTTTTGCAGAATTACTGCAAAAGATTTTATTAAAACTAAACGCTTAGTTTTAGTTAAATAATATTTTTGTATAAATATATTGAACCCCGTTTTGATTTA
Source organism: Ignavibacteria bacterium (assembly GCA_041859005.1). Classification (GTDB taxonomy): domain Bacteria; phylum Bacteroidota; class Ignavibacteria; order Tepidaquicellales; family Tepidaquicellaceae; genus CAIKZJ01. Next base: position 3,049 of record JBHELA010000344.1, on the reverse strand, counting down.
AATCAAACGGGGTTTTTCTTAACATTGCGTTTTATTCTCTTCAAGAATGTTTATAAAAGATCTCGTGTGAATATATAGTTTTAAGATGTTTCTTAATTTGGATATTTTTATTAAGTTATTTAAATAACTAAAGGAGTCTTAATAAATGAAACTAACTTATTTGCTTGTTATAACTTTGTTATACACAGCCGTTTTTGCAAACCCGCGAATTCATCCTGATTTGCAGAACAAATTAAACAGTGCTTCACCGAATGAAAAAATCCCCGTAATGATTGTCTTCGATAAGCACTTATCTCTTAATGATTTTAATGATATTAGCTACGATACACCTAAGAAAGAAAGACGTGCTATTGTTATCGACAGATTGATGAGATTTTCTGACCAGTCACAAAGACAGGTCAGACTTTTTATTGACAGTAGGAAATCTTCAGGTGCCGCTTCAGATGTAGAGATACTCTGGATTATAAACAGAATAGCTTTTAAAACTGATGTCAGCACTATCTACGACATTGCTGGTAGTTTTAATGAAGTTCTTATGATTACTTACGACCCTGAATATCCTGTGGAAGAGCTTCTTGACTCAAAACAAATAGCTCCGCCTTTCATAGGTGCTCTTACAAGCCCTCAGGCAATCGAGCCCGGCATTACTCTTATGAATGCCGATGATTGCTGGCTTCAGGGTAATAAAGGTAAAGGAGTTCTTGTCGGTAATGCTGACGACGGCTTCTGGTGGAAACATCCCGACCTCGTAAAAGGTGTTTACCAAAACCTCGGTGAAGATGCTAATAATAACGGTATGACAATTATCTGGGGAACTGGTACTACATCCGCTTTTGACCCGGGTGATATTAATGGTATAGATAACGACGGTAACGGTAAGGTTGATGATTTAGTAGGTTGGGATTATACAACTAACAATTACAATATCACTACTGCTTCTCATGGTTCAGCCACACTCGGACACGTAGTCGGTGATGGTACTATGGGTACCCAGACAGGTGTCGCTCCTGAAGCAAAGTGCTTGCTTGCAAGAAATGGTTCGGGTCAGTCACAACAGATGGCAGCTTTTCAATATGCCTTGCAGATGGGCGTTGATGTTTTTACAAGCTCGTTAAGCTGGAAATGGAATATGTCTCCTAAACCTGATTATTCAGCTATGAGACTCGCTACCGATATGTCTCTGGCAGGCGGTATGATTCATACAAATTCAACGAGCAACGACGGAAATAGTAGAGGTATCCCTCTGAATATTTCATCCGCAGGTAATTGTCCTCCGCCGTGGCTGCATCCTGAACAAACTTTAAGAGGTAATGTCAGCGGTGTAATCGGTGTTGGTAATGTAAGCTGCGCAACGGACGTAATTGCAACCTCATCACCATGGGGTCCTTCTACTTGGGGTAATTGGGCGCTCTGGGGTGCTTACACTTATCCGATTGATTCAAACCATAAAGACTATCCTTACAGCAGAATGGCACCTATTGAACCCGATTCTATGGGACTCAAAAAGCCCGATGTTTCAGCTCCGGGTGAAGGCTCAATTTCTACATACGTAAGTTCAGGAACCGGTTATGGTAGTTCATTCGGCGGTACTTCATCTGCAACGCCGCATACCGCAGGTTGTGTTGCTTTGATGCTTTCGGTTAATCCTGAAATGTTGCCAAGAGATATTTCGAAAGTACTAGAATTAACTGCCGTTGAAAAAGGTGACCCGGGTAAAGATTATAGATATGGTACAGGAAGAATAGATGCTTTCGCTGCTACAAGCTCACCTAAGTTTACACTCGAAGGTATTAATAATGGCAGCAATATGCTTATCAATAGCACTCTTGCAGCCAGCGATACCGCAAGAGAGCTCGTAGGATTAAAAATCTCGACAACCGTTAACCCGCAGGTCGGTTCATTAAAACTTTTGAAGTTTGGTATGACCACAAACGCAACTGGTTCAAACGTTACTTCTTTCGACCTCTACTGGGATAAAGATAAGAACAACATCGTATCAGCAGGCGATATAAAACTAAAGTCACATCCTTTTGTAAACGGACCTCTTACCTTCGACAGCTTGAAGTTTAAGTTCCTCGATTCATCAAGAACTCTTATTCTTGCCGCAAGGACTACGTCATCCGCAACAGGTTCAATGAACGTAAATATCGGACTTACAGACACAAATCAGATTGTTGCGTACTATACAACTAAACCTTTTGCAACTAACTTCCCATTCGGAACAGTTACTTCATTAACAGGTAATGAACAGACAATGACTTATTCATTATCCCAGAATTATCCGAACCCGTTCAATCCTTCGACAATCATAAGCTATTCTGTCGCAAAAGAATCAATGGTTTCAATTAAAGTATTTGATGTGCTCGGTAGGGAAGTAGCAACACTCGTTAATTCAAGAAAGATTGCAGGTAATTATCAGGTAGAGTTCGACAGCCGTGATTATAACAATTTGTCCTCAGGCATGTATTTCTACCGTATTAACGCAGGTGATTTTTCAGACCTTAAACGCATGATGCTTATTAAGTAATCTTTTTTCTTTGTCATTCCAGCGAAAGTCGCAGATGCGCTGCGGTGTGCTGGAATCCATATTAAAACATTATATACAAAAGGCGGTCATTCCTGACCGCCTTTTGTATTATTACACATTTCCAAAAGCACCGTATGTACGATATATCAATAGCCTAGAAATTTAATATAAGTGAAGTCCCGTAAGGACGACATATCAAATTGTTTTATAAACTAAATTCAATCCAGCGAAAAACTTACATTCACAACCGCTGTTATTGTCTTCTCCAAAGACGACACATCGTTCACTCCGTAGTCTGATACTTCTGTGGAGTTCTTTGCATTAATCTGTATAACGCCCGTCTTCGATGAACGTACATCTCCCACGCTGTTTCCTGTTGCTTTAGCAATCTGCTCTGCCCTTGTCTTTGCGTCCTGTGCAGCAAGTCCAATCATCTCTACCTTTAAGTCGCTCAACTTTGTGTAAAGAAATCTCGGTGACTCGGAATTTATCGCAATACCCTGGTTGATGAGTTCCGTAACA
>JBHELA010000316.1:0-3017 GCA_041859005.1 Ignavibacteria bacterium | reverse complement strand
TGTATAATGTAGAACGGGAAACGCATAAGTACTTGCATGCATCCGCAAAGGTTAAAACGTTTTCCATGTCCTGCAGTTTTAAAAGTATCTCATCAAGTTTTTCTTCTATCTTGTTATTTTTGTTTATTTTCATTTTCTATTTCCATTTAAAAGTTTTAATAAATAAAAAGGGCGAAACCGGAAAGACTTGCTTTCCAATTTCGCCCTTGGTTTTTCCATTAGCGACTGCTTACGTCAAAATAAAAGAACCTATCTTAACTTATCTGCTTTCAAAATATTTATTTCAGATATGATTTTCAACATCTAATAGTTTTCTTTTTGTTAAGATGTTTTCATTTGCTTTCGTTTGCTTGCAATTATCACATTTCACCGTTTCTCTTGCTTCGTTTGTATGGATATATCTTACTTGTTGTAGAAGAAATATTCACAAGATAACCATCCTCTATTCTTGCTTCAACTTTACCATACTTTGTTGATTGAAGAAGTTTTGATACAACTTCTGCAATTTCTTTTGCTATTTTTTCCTCTGACCTTATATAGTCAGTATTAAATTTTATATCCATTTTAATTTATAGTTTAATTCTTATAAATCGTTTATTAAGGGGCATATTTAAATGCTTTCGTTCTCAAATTTCCTTTCATAATTTTTTCATTTTATAAATTCTGTTTTTTCAAATCTTCATGCCATCTTTGTGTATTTCTTTCTGTCCTTCAAAATCAAGAGGCATAAAGTATTCATGCTTCTAAAATATTTCGGAGAAATATCCTAATATTACATGAATTATGCGCATTTGATTTTCTTTTCACCTAAAGCTTTTACTGCCATACTTTGGTCAAAGAAATCAAATCATCTTTTTGTTTTAGCTTGAGTCCATATTTTCTGATAAATCCCCTTACTTTTGTTTATTTTACTCTACGATTATTTTAAAGAATTACTTGTTGATTTGTATTTGCAAGTTACGAGAATTAATTTTTAAATCAAACATCCAATTTAAAGATTTATGCAATTTTTCCGCTTGACTATTAAAATTTTTTTACTTGTCTGTAAATTTCCCCGGTTGAAAGCACGCAAATCGTTCTATTTTGTTTTTTAGTGTCTGACATAAAAAATATAGCTGTTTCAGATAGATTTTGCACAGTTATCCGGCTATTGTGTTTAGTGTTTAAATTCCGGTAGTATATATTCTGTTATTGAATGTTTTTATTTTTGCAGTTAAATTATAGTACCTCTTTACAAGATTACTTTCCTAAGGTCAGGGTGGATAGTTTGATGTGCAAACATCAATAAAGATAATAGCAAATGCTGCTGAAAAATGAATAATCAAATATATTGAGCTTAATGTTGAGAAGAGATTTTTGTCATTCGATATCGTCATGTTTACATTCTGCGTGTCGTGAAATATTATCATGAAATGATAATATTTGTATCATTAAAATCATTATTTTTGAATGTTGTTTAGGTACAATATTTCTATTAGAAATAAAAGAGAGAAAATCATAAATAGGCTCAAAAAGAAAAACCCCGGAAGAACCGAGGTTAAGGCTTTCGCCTGCAGAATCATCTTTATTGTGATTTGCTTTCTACATCAAAATTAGGAGTTTATTTTATTAAAATCAATAATATTATATGGCTACTTCATTAGGTCTTGATATCGGTACAAATTCCATAGGCTGGTGCTTAATGGAAGACAAGAAGAAAATCCTCGGAATGGGTGCAAGGATATTCCCGGTTGGTGTTAACGAGGAAAGTTATCTTAAATCTTATAAGGAAGAATCAAAAAATGCTGTAAGACGTTCTGCGAGAGGAATAAGGCGATTGAATCAAAGATACAAACTCAGGAGAAAAGCGCTTAAGAAAATTTTGACAGAACTTAACATGATGTCAGATGATTTTATAAATATCCCATCTAAAGAATTATTTAAACTGCGTGCTAGTGCATTATACGTTAAAATGTCATTAGAAGAACTTGGCAGAATCTTTCTACATCTTAATCAGAGAAGAGGATTTAAAAGTAATAAGAAATCTGATTCAGGTGAATCAGAAAGTGCAAAAGAAAATAAGGGTATAAAGCTTCAAATGGACGAGCTCGCTCAAAAAGTTAAGGACGGCGGATTTAAGACGATTGGAGAATACTATTACAGTTTGTTCAATCAACCGAATGACTGGCGGAATCCTGATGAACCTATTGAAAGAATCAGGGGACGATTTGTATGGAGAAAATTGTATGAGGAAGAATTCGACCTTATTTGGGAAACTCAGAAAAAGTTCTATCCTAATTTACTCAATGATACAAATTATAAGCGGATTAAAGATGACACAATATATTACCAGCGAAAATTAAAATCTCAAAAACATCTTGTATCGAAATGCAGATTCGAACCAAACAAGAGATGTGCTCCAAAATCACATCCATTTTTTCAGGAATTCAGAATGCTATCAGTTATTAATAATTTAAGAGTAACTGATAAAGAAAGATTTCGAGAAGAATTAACAACCGAAGAGAAGAAACTACTTGCCGAGAAATTAACTTATGAAGATTCATTATCATTATCCAATATCAAAAAATTACTCGGAATAAGCACAAGAGGCAAATTTAATGATCTCGGAGAAAAAATAAGAGGAAATGAAACTTACACAAAACTTGCAAAATCACTTGGAATAGACAACTTTGACAAACTAACTGAGGAAAAGAAGATAATTCTATGGAATACGCTTTTCTTCGCCGATGATGAGGAATGGTTATATAATCATGCAAAGAATAAATTAGGATTCTCGGAACAACAAGCAAAAGATTTTACTGAGTTAAATGTCCATGAAACCAGTGCAAACATTTCCGATTATTCAAACATTAGTGTAAAAGCAATGAGAAACTTACTTCCAATTATGCGTGAAGGTGTTAGCTATGATAACGCTTGTATGGTTTATGCAAAACGAACAGATAATAAAAGATATCTACATTATTTAGAAAATCCGGATGAAGAAGATATAGAACTTGGAGATAAAATATTAAGAACAA
>JBHELA010000255.1:0-6484 GCA_041859005.1 Ignavibacteria bacterium | reverse complement strand
GTCCATCCTACCCGCGGTGTTGATATCAATGCAACGGCATATATACATAAGATCATTCTCGAACAGAAAAATAAAGGCAAAGCTATTCTCTTAATAACTTCTGACCTTGATGAAGCATTTCATCTTTCTGATAAAATTGGAGTACTATATAAAGGCAGAATTGGAATTGAATTTATAAGGAAGGATTTTGAAGAAGGAAGCAGCAAACGTGATGAAGTTCTAAGGAACATAGGTAAAGCTATGATAGGAGTTAACGTTGTCTAAGAAGTTAAAAGCAAATATACTTTCGATTTCCATTTCACTTATTGCTACTTTAGTTGTACTTTTTATTTTCCTTTATGCTGTAGGCAGAGATCCCTACTTTGTTATGGAAACAATGTTCTTAGAAGTTTTTGGCACCGGTTATGGAATAGGACAGGCTTTGTTTAAAGCCACTCCGCTTATAATAGTTGGCTGTGGTCTGGCATTCTGTTTTCAGGCATCAATATTTAATATTGGTGCAGAAGGACAGCTTAATCTCGGTGTTTTTGGAATGAGCATAATAGCATTTATTTTCGATGATTCCCTCGGTGTGTTTGTTTTTCCTCTCGCAATAATAGTCGGTTTTGCTCTTTCTGCTAGCTGGGGTTTCATTCCCGCTTATGTCAAAATTAAAAGAGGTGTGAGTGAAGTTATAACTACTATCATGCTAAACTTTATTTCACTGGCTCTAATAAATTATCTTCTTGTCGAATTTCTTGCCGTTAAGTCAACCGTTAGAACTGAAAAGATACTCGAACATGTCAGCATCCCGCAGCTATCCGATTATTTCGAAGCTTTTCAGGGTTCCTCTGTCAATCTTACTTTTTTCTTTGCGATTCTTCTTGCAGTTGCTACATATTTTATCTTTTATAAAACAAGATTTGGATACAAACTTCGTGCGGTCGGGCTTAATCCCAAAGCTTCTAAATACCTTGGCATAAATTCTGATAAAATGACTGTGATTAGTTTTATGATTGGGGCTGGAATAACTTCTCTTGTAGGATTGAATTTTGTTTTCGGTTATAAAGGTTACTATGAATACGGTTTCTCTAATAATATTGGATTTACAGCTATCGCTGTTACTCTTCTTGCCAAAAATAATCCGATTGGTATTATTTTTACATCATTGCTTTTTGGAGTTATGGACTATGGCGGACTTGCAGTTAATACTATCGTTCCGAAAGAAATTATGCTCGTGTTTCAGGCTCTCGTGATTTTATCAATTCTTTCCTTCGACAGGCTTGTTAAAATTTATTATCTGAAGGAGAAATAAGATGATTGAAGGCATATTATCAATAACATTTTTGATGCAGGTTCTAAGGATGTTCACTCCTTACTATCTCGGTGCAAGTGCTGCAAATTTTTCAGAAAGAGGCGGAGTTATTAATATTGCTATTGAAGGATTCATGATAATATCAGCTTTCTCATACGCATCAATTACAATTTTTACGGAAAATCCTTTCGCTGGTCTTGTTGGAGCAGTTGCAATCGGAATTCTATTCAGCTTTTTGTATTCTTTGTTCACAATAAAACTTAAAATAAATCAGATTGTCATTGGTGTAGGGTTTAATCTCTTAATGGCAGGACTTGCGAAATTTCTTATGCTGCTGTTTTTTCAGAGTTCAAGCAACACTCCTGCTTTTCCTCATATTCCAAGACTCCCGTTCTTGAGTTCTATTCCTTTGGTAGGTGATCTGACAGGTGACTCAATTATAATGTTTGCTTTGATGCTTGTGATATTATCACAAATTGTAATTTATAAAACTAAATTCGGATTGAGATTAAGATCTGTCGGTGAGAATCCTGAAGCTGCTGAAACTCTCGGTATAAAAGTTAGAATATATAAAATGTGGGGTACGATTATATGCGGTTTCCTTGCATCACTTGGCGGTATTTGGCTTGCATCAAACCAAAGCTCTTTTAGCGATGGTATGATTGCTGGTAGAGGTTATATTGCAATTGCAGCAATGATAATCGGTAAATGGAAACCCGTTAATATTTTCTTTGCCTGTCTTATGTTTGCGTTCTTTGAAAGTTTGGAAATTGTTCTTCAGATATCTGGATCAGGAATTCCCTCGCAGCTAATTCAAATGCTTCCTTATTTAATAACGATTCTTGTCCTTATAGGATTTGTCGGCAAAACAAAACCGCCTGCTGCAGACGGTGTGCCTTACTAACTTATCTCTTTCCTTTTCTTATGTCTTCGCCCCAGAGCAGTTTTTCGTTGAGTGTGTTAAAGAATGACCAGTTGTGCTTCTTTACGCTTTCAATCGAGTGTTCTGATTTTTCTATTATTATCTCAAGAGGTGCTTTTCTTATAAGTCCTCTGTAACCATCCGGAGTAATCCTTACTTTTACGTCGTTGTAAGATTTCACTGTTATCTTGCCCGAATCAGGTACTATTACAGGTCTGAAATTAAGTGAATGAGTGCATATCGGAGTTATTATAAATACTTTGCTGAATGGTGTAATAATAGGTCCTCCTGCCGATAGTGAATATCCTGTTGAACCCGTCGGTGTTGAAATGAGAACTCCATCGGCAAAGAATCTTCCCACAAATTCTTTATTATAGAATATTCCGAGCTCAACCATTTTTATCGTATCTGCTTTGTCTATAACGATTTCATTTAAAGCATCAAAAGCATATTTGCCGTTTACCGTACACTTGGCAAGGTGTAGTTCTATTATCTTGTACTTTTTCTTGATAACTTCACCAAAGAATTTTTTAATTTCTGTAGGCATTATATCCGACATGAATCCAAGCGTTCCTAAATTAATTCCTATCACCGGTTTATTTGAATGTTTTATCATCCTTGTAGAATTAAGGAATGTACCATCGCCTCCTATAGAAACTAAAATGTCCGATTTATTAAGCAGCGGACTTAGCTGAAGAAACTTTAGGTTTATTTCTTTTGATTCTATAACTTGCTTAAAATCATCATGAAGATAATAGGAAATATTCATGCGTTTAAAATATTTGACTAACGATATTATAACTTTGTCAATTCCGGCTTTATTCTTGTTTCCTATTATTCCGAATGTCATGATTTTTATTCCTTTATTTCCTTGTTTTCCGGTGTGTCGTTGTCCTTCTTGCTTTTCTCATCAACGTAGTTTAACCTCAGGTCAGAAACCACAGTTTCAAGCACCTTCTTTTCCTCGTCTGTGAATCCTTCTTTGGATTTGTGCAGCAGCATATCTATCATGTCAATTGATACTTCTGCACCCTCCATACTTTTTTCTACTTTATCCGTCATTGGATTTTTTATTTTTCCAAGGTTCATCATTGCCTGCATCTGCAGTGAATAAACGAGCGCTACGAAAAGTTCTGATGATTTATTTTTCTCCATTTATAATGTTATTTTTTAAATTTATAAATTTTAATGTGAATACTATGGATATCAGGTAAAACAGCAAAGTTACTACTTCCCAGTCCCCAAAGTTCCATTCAAAAATACCTGAAATATGAAAAGAAATCATTGCAATAATTATTCCTATTAAAATTTCTTTATCAAAAATGTTTTTAGCCTTTCTGTAATCACTAATAGTATAATAAAATAATGTCGCCCATATCAGCAAATAGAACAGCGCTCCAATCGTTCCCGTCGTTGCCAGTATCATTACTGGATTACTGTGGAAATGCGAACCCTCACCATGACTTTCAGGATTTTTATACAGTTTATAAACATTCGTAATTTCGTTGTCTCCTGTTCCAAGCAGGGGATAGTCTTTGTAAACTTTTATTCCTACATCCCACATTACTATCCGGCTTTTATTGCTTGGATGATTTAAATCAAATATGCTCCTTATCCTGTCTTTTCCGGAATTAGGAGTCACTATCCATAACAGACACAGAAAAAGTATGAATGAAACAAGAAATCTCCAGTTTACAAAAATACCGTAAATGAATAATGCTATTAGCACTCCTAAATAAACATTCCTCGACTGAGTCAAAAACAGTGATACAAGTATAGGAATAAGAATTATTATTAAATATACTTTTTTAATCCTGTACTTATTTTTCGAAAGTACAAAAGGGAAAATTGCCATTAGAATCAGCATCTTTATTTCACCCGCAGTAATAGGATAGCTGAAATAATCTATCCTGATTTCAGAAAAGCTTGTAGTCTTTAGATTCTCTGATAATGTGAGAGCAAACTTAAAGATTTCTATGCAGGAAAGAATTGAAAATACTGTCGCAATTATTAATATATTCCTGAGAATCTCTCCTTTTGATTTTATTACAGTTGGATTTGAAAAGAAACATATTACTAACAAATATCTCTTAATACCTATAAGGGCATCCTCGGGGAAGTAAGCAAAAATTCTCGACAGCATATCAACTATTATATAAATACCAAAACTTAAAAAGAAGTATTTATATTTGCCGAATAAAAGTTTGAACGAGGAAAAATCTTTCTCTTTGTATATTTTAAAACCCCATAGTACAACCCATACACTGAGGGAAATCGATGATAATGCTATTGAAAATCCAATAGATACTATCTGAAGTAGAATAAAATAATTAATTATTTTGTCTAAAGTGAAGTGCTCTTTGCTTATTCTTTGCATGTTTAATTGCTTGAATTAAACTGTATCTCATAAAGTCTTTTGTACAATCCATTCTTATCTTTCATTAGTTCATCGTGTGTCCCAACCTGTGATATTCCGTTTTCTGCAATAACTGCTATTTTGTCAGCATTCTTTATTGTCGAAAGTCTGTGAGCTATCACAATCGAAGTCCTGTTTGCCATAAGATTATCGATTGCTTCCTGTACTATCCTTTCTGACTCTGTATCGAGTGATGAAGTGGCTTCATCAAGTATTAATATTTGTGGATTTCTTAGTAAAGCTCTTGCAATAGCAATTCGCTGCTTCTGCCCGCCCGATAGCTTAAGCCCTCTTTCTCCGACAATTGAATCAAACCCATTGTCCAGTTGTTCAATGAATTCCAGTGCGTTTGCATTCTTTGCCGCATTCCTTAGTTCTTCATCTGTAATATTATCCATACCAAACACAATGTTGTTTCTGACCGTATCATTAAAAAGAATCGTTTCCTGTGGTACAATTCCTATAAGGTCTCTGAGCTGGCTGAATCTAATATTCTTTATATTATTCCCGTCGAATAATATTTCTCCCTCCGTTACATCATAAAATCTTGCGATTAAATCTGCTAATGTTGATTTGCCGGACCCTGAAGGACCTACTATTGCAATTATTTCTGATTTGTTTATTTTAAGGTTTATATCTTTTAAAATGTATTTATTTGCATCGTAATAAAATGAAACATTTTTCAGTTCAATTTCTTTTGTGAAGTTTTTGTAATCAATTGGATTATTCGCATCTTTAACCTCAATAGGGTAGTCGAGTATTTCAAAAATTCTTTGCCCCGATGCCGCAGATTCCTGAATCCTGTTCGATACTGATGAAAGATTTTTTATAGGTACAATTAGCTGAAAAAGTATAAATATAAATCCAAGAAATTCTTCCGGTCTTAAATTATTATGAATTAATATTTCCCTTCCTCCAAACCATATAATGATTACACCAGCCAGTATAGTAAGAAATTCAGTTATCGGAGATGCAAGCTCGCTCATAATGGAAGTCTTCATCAATAGCTGGTAATGTTCATTATTCTCTTTTCTGAACACCTCATTTCTGTATTTTTCAGCCCTGAAAGACCGTATTATCTTTGCACCGTATATTGTCTCATTGATTACTGAAAGAAGCTCTGATAGCTTTACCTGAACTCTTAAACTCCTTCTTCTTAGCGAAGACCCTATTTTTGCTACCACTAAAACAGTTATTGGAAAAACTGTAAATGACATTAATGTCATCTGCCAGCTTATTGATAATGATAGTATTAAAAAGATTAATATTAATAACGGGTCTTTTATGAGGTTTGAAAATGCCGCAGAAATTCCTGATTGAATGTTGTTAATATCGTTCGTCATTCTCGATATCAGATTACCGGCTTTTTCCTGTGTGAAATATCTTATCGAAAGTTTGTTCACCTTTTCATACATCTCAAACCTTATATCTCGGAGAACTCCTTTCTCAACGTACTGCATAAAAACTGATTGAAAGAATCCTGTAATATTCTTTAAAAAGAATGCTGCAAGTATCAATAGCGACACCTTTAAAATTGCAGATTCCTTTGAGCCGCTAAGAATGAAATCTTCAAATACCCTTTGAATGCTCTGATAAAATCCCGTCAGGTTATCAGTCGTTTGCGCTGTCTGTGTCTGTGTTCCGGTGAATAAAGTTTTTAATAGTGGAATCGTTAAGTAGATAGATAGTGCGCTGAAGACAGAAAACAGCATCGACATTATAACAGATAAGAATATATATTTCTTGTACTTCTTTATGTATGTTATTATTCTGAGGTATATTTTCATTTACTTCCGTTTTTGTTCTGACTTTCCCATATTTTCATATAAGTGAGCATATTCGTTATCACGTC
>JBHELA010000233.1:0-4251 GCA_041859005.1 Ignavibacteria bacterium | reverse complement strand
GCTTTCCAAAGTTGAGAAGTGGAATATTAACTACATTAAATCCTATGAGTGATATGAAACCTTTTATCTTTGTATTACGTCTCAACAAGAAAAAACGAAAGGAGATTTAAAAATGACAGGCAAAGATTTAGAAAACATAGTTGTCCCGATATTTGCATTTATTTTCATATTCGGGTTTCCGGCAATAATAATTCTATGGGCAATCTACACCAAACATAGAGAAAGAATGAGATTGATAGAAAAAGGAATCTCACCGGATGAAGCAAAGAAATATTTTTCTAATGTAGATAAAAAACCACGCAACACATTCGGCGCATTAAAATGGGGTATCTTATTCCTCTTCCTCGGAGCAGGAATATTCACCGCCAACATTCTCGAACAAATGTACGATTTAAGCGACGGCGTTACATCAGGGCTTGTGATATTCTTTATCGGATTAGGATTTGTAGTTTATTTCTTAATAGCAAACAGCAAGTCAGGCAATAAACCGGCAGAAACAAAACCAACTTTACCAAACAATTAAACCTTACAAAAATGGAAAACAAAAAGAGACTAATCGTTTGGGTTTTACTTCTTGCTCTCACATCTGTCGTACTGATTTCCTTTCAGGGTTGCAGTCTGTTCAAGAAAAAATACGAGAAAACCGAATCAAGAGAGTATAAGTTCAAAGCTTCCAACTTTCAGAAGTTGATTGTAGATAATCCGAACGGTGATTTAAAAATAAGAAAAAGCGATAACGACAGCCTTATCACAGTTAAGGCTGAAATAACAAAGTTTGTTACTAAGAAAGAACTGGATGAACCTTTAAAGGGTATAAACATTGATATCGACTCTACAGGAAATACTTTAAGACTTGCTGATGTTCTTAATAAAGATAGGTCGGATTTTCATATTCAGTTTAATATGCATCATTCAACACAGATTAATTATGTAATATACGTTCCGGCGGAAATAAGTATCGAAATTGAAGGAACAAACAATATCGTTGATATGAAAGACATTAATAACGACGTTAAAGTAGATATGACAAACGGAGACATTAAATTGAATAACGTTTACGGCAAGATTAATGTAGAGATGACTAATGGTGACATTTCTGCTAAACTCGATTCGACAAAAAGTCTTGATTTTGAAACTACAAACGGTAATATTAAATTAGAAGTAGGTGAAAATTTCTCAGGTGTGTTCGATGCAAAAACAACCAATGGACACATCAAAAGAAGGAATTTAAATTTCGGCGGTATTGATGAAGATAAAAAGGAATTCAGAGGAACGCTTGGAAATGGTGATGCAAAAGTTAAATTACAAACAACAAACGGTGAAATTAAAATTAATAAGGATTAATTGTCTGTGAACGAAGTGAGTCCAGAAATAATCCACAGAATCCAGAAGGGTGAGACTAATCTGTTCGTCGAGATTGTTGATACCTATAAAGATAGAGCGTTTTCGCTCACCCTTAAGATTCTGAAAAACAGGGAAGAAGCAGAAGACTCACTTCAGGAAGCATTCTTAAGATTGTACAAAGCTTTAATGAGCAATAGTTTTGAAGCAAAAGCAAAGTTCTCAACGTATTTTTATACAATCGTTTATAACTCGGCAATCGATCTGTACAGAAAGTACAACGTAAAGAGTTTTAATGTAAGTTCTATAGAGATTAATGATGCCACACACAGCGACGGAGATGAACTTGTTAAGAACTATGAATCGAAGATTGATAAGACTATGTACAACTTGGATGATTATTCAACCGAGAAAGTTATCGAACAGGGTGAGGTGAAAAAGATAATTAATGATTACATAAATTCTATTCCGGAACAGTATTCGGTAATATTGAATATGTTCTTCCTCAATGATTTGTCGCACGAAGAGATTTCTCAGATTTTGAAAATCCCCGTTGGTACTGTAAAGAACAGAATCTTCAGGGCAAAGGAAAAATTAAAAGATTTACTCTTCCGTGCTTTTAAAAGGGAAGAGTTACTGGATTACATAAAAGTTTAAAATAAATGAACGAATCAAATAATATAAACGAATTTCTCGATAACGGAATGAAGTCCTCGATGCTCGAAAGAACAAGCGATGACTTCACTGCAAAACTTATGCTCGAAATCGAGCTCACAAAGGCGTTTCAGAAAGAGGATAAGAAAACTTTTAGGGCTCTGAATATTTTTGTAATAGGAATTATCGGTTCAATAATTACATCGGCAGTTATTCTTGCTGCTTTGTTGGGAAACCAAATCCAGGAAGAAAATCCTGCTGCCGAAGGATTCCTTTCTACGATATATTCTTACATTTATGGAATTAGTCAGAAGGTTTTTGGATTGTTCGGATTTTCGCTTTCTGGTGATACTGTCCTATACATAATGGGTATCGGACTGGCGATTGTTCTTTTCACTGTAGTGGATAAGTTTGTTCTGAAACGTACTTACAATAACTAACTGAAGTGTGACAAAAAGAACTTAAATGCTCCGTCTATCAGTAAAAATGTAGCTATTACTCCTCCAAGCGCTCCGCCTAAATGTGCCTCGTGTCCGATGTTTCCGAACTTATTCTTAACTCCGTAAATCGATACTCCCACATAAACAAATGCAAACAGGAATGCCGGCATCGGTATAAAGAATACAAGTAATTTACTGAAAGGAAAAAAGAGAACATAAGAAAATATTATTCCCGAGATTGCCCCTGAAGCACCAACCGCCACGTAACCTGGATTTTTATAGTTAAATACCAGTGTTAGCAGCGAACCCGATAACAAACTTATAAAGTATATTAAAAAGAAATATAAACTCCCCTCAACCTGTCCAAAGTTCATTACAAACATTCCCTCCAGCACAGGTCCAAACGAAAACAGCGTAAAGATGTTAAAAGCTATGTGCATTAAATCTGCATGCAGAAACGCAGATGTTATAACTTGATAATATTTATGATGATTTACAATCTCGTAAGGCCGCTCTGCAAACTTTTCAAAGAGTTCCGGTTTCATGTATGTTATCCAGACATAAATAGCAATGTTCGCGAAAAGCAATGTATACGTTACTGGTGAATCCATTCTTTATTTTAATATTTTATTAGTTATGCCAAAACCTTCGTAAATTAATCCTGTGTAAACCTGCACTATCTCAGCACCTAGTATCATCTTGTCTTTATAGTCTGACTTATTAAACACACCTCCTGCTCCTATCAAAACAAAATCCTTATTTTCTTCATTAAGTTCATTCAGTTTCTTCAAAACTGTGTCGGACATTCCTTTTACAGGCTTGCCGCTCAGTCCGCCCTCTTCATTAATTGATGTTAAAAGATTCTCTCTTGAAATGGTTGTATTAGTTGCTACAATACCGTTAAGTCCGTAATTCAAAGCCGTCCTGTAAATGATGTTTATCTCGTCATCGTTCAGGTCAGGCGCTATCTTCAGGAATATGCATTTCTCCGGAAGACCCTTCGTCTTAACAATCTCATTTCGTTTCATTATAATCTCAAATAGAAGATTGTTTAATTGTTTGTCATCCTGCAATTTACGAAGTCCTTCCGTATTCGGTGACGATATATTAACAGTAAAATAATCACCTGCATCGTAAAGTACATCAAGACATTTCACGTAGTCTTCCGATGCTTTTTCAAGAGGTGTATCTTTGTTCTTGCCGATGTTAACCCCTACTATAAAATCTTTTCTTGTTTTCTTCTTTGCTTTAAGGATTTTCTCTCTTAGCTTATCTGCTCCTTCATTATTAAATCCCATCCGGTTTATTATCCCCTCGTCCTTGATAAGCCTGAAAAGACGGGGCTTCGGATTACCCGCCTGCGGCAGGGGAGTAACCGTGCCAACTTCAACGTGTGAAAATCCAACCGCATCCCAGAATTCTATAAGTTCTCCGTTCTTATCAAGTCCCGCCGCAACACCAAGCCTGTTCCTGAATTTTAAATCTTTTATTGTGTACCTGTTCGATACATCTTCGAAAGAATAAAAAGGTCTTAGCATCGGAAAAGACCATCTTAACAATGGTAAAACCCTGAAGACCAAATTGTGTACGGTTTCAGGGTCAAACCTAAAAAGTATTTTGCGTATTGTATTATATATCACTTATACAAATTTATTTTACCATCGGCATTCTAATCCCGAACTTTCTCATTTCATCTTTTGCTTTCTCATATCCCGCATCTGCATGTCTCACAATTCCCATCGCAGGGTCGTATGTCAGGCATCTTTCAAGCCTTGCCTTTGCGTCTTCTGTTCCGTCTGCAACTATCACCATTCCC
>JBHELA010000157.1:0-3080 GCA_041859005.1 Ignavibacteria bacterium | reverse complement strand
GGTGAAAAGAAAGTTGAAAATAAGAACGAGGATACGAACCTTGTGATGAATGAAATAGTATATGGTGAGTTTTGCAGAACCTTCAACCTTTCAAAAGATATAAAGGTTGATGCTATCGAAGCTGAATTCAAAGACGGTATGCTTATAATCTCTTTGCCGAAAGTCGAAGAAGCTAAACCGGTTGTAAAAGAAATAAAAGTAAAGTAACATTAATTAAAGACGTCTAATTAACAAGAAACTACCTGCTCTAAACAGCAGGTAGTTTTCTTACAAAAGAAAGGATTTTTTAAAATGGGTAAAATAATAGGAATAGACTTGGGAACTACCAACTCTTGCGTGGCTGTGATGGAAGGAAATGATCCGGTCGTCATACCAAACGCAGAGGGTATGAGAACTACTCCGTCTGTAGTTGCTTTTTCAAAGACGGGGGAAAGACTTGTGGGGGATGCGGCAAAGCGTCAGGCTGTGACGAATCCTACCAATACAATCTTCTCAATTAAAAGATTTATGGGAAGAAGGTACGATGAGGTTTCTTCTGAAATCAGTGAAGTGCCTTATAAAGTAATAAGAGGCGATAACGATGTAGCTCGTGTTGAAATAGAAGATAAATCAACTAATCAGATGAGAGTTTATTCTCCTCCTGAAATTTCAGCAATGGTTCTTCAGAAGATGAAGAAAACTGCCGAGGATTATCTCGGTCAGCCCGTTACTGAAGCTGTTATCACAGTGCCGGCTTACTTCAACGATGCGCAAAGACAGGCAACGAAGGATGCGGGTAAGATTGCAGGACTCGATGTAAAGAGAATCATTAATGAACCTACTGCAGCAGCTCTTGCTTACGGTCTCGATAAAAGCAAGAAGAATCATAAGGTAGCAGTTTATGACCTTGGCGGCGGTACGTTTGATATTTCAATTCTTGAACTTGGTGACGGTGTGTTTGAAGTGAAGTCAACTAACGGTGACGGTCACCTTGGCGGTGATGACTTTGACCAGAGACTGATGGATTATCTTGCGGATGAATTCCAGAAAAAGGAAGGTATTGATTTAAGAAAAGACCCGATGGCATTACAAAGACTGAAGGAAGCCGCTGAAAGCGCCAAGAAACAGCTTTCGTCAACTCCGCAGACTGAAGTGAATTTGCCATATATTACTGCAACTGCTGATGGTCCGAAGTTCCTCGTGGAAACAATCACTCGTGCAAAGTTTGAATCACTCGTCAGCGACCTTGTTGAAAGAACTGTCGGTCCTTGCCAGAAAGCAATTCAGGATTCAGGACTTAGCATTAACGATTTGGACGAAGTTATTCTTGTTGGCGGTTCAACACGTATTCCTTCAGTTCAGGAAACTGTTAAGCGTGTGTTTGGCAAAGAGCCTCACAAAGGCGTAAACCCGGATGAAGTTGTCGCAATCGGTGCAGCAATTCAGGGCGGTGTTCTTGCAGGCGATGTGCACGATGTTCTCTTGCTTGACGTTACTCCGCTTTCACTCGGTATCGAAACACTCGGCGGTGTTATGACAAAGCTGATTGAAGCGAATACAACAATTCCTTCGAAGAAGTCACAGACTTTCTCGACAGCAGCTGACAATCAGCCGTCTGTTGAAATCCATGTGCTTCAGGGCGAACGTCCTATGGCAGCCGATAACAGAACACTCGGAAGATTCCATCTCGATGGAATTCCTCCTTCACCCCGCGGCATTCCGCAGATTGAAGTAACGTTCGATATCGATGCTAACGGCATTCTTAATGTTGCCGCAAAGGACCTCGGCACGGGCAAGTCACAGGATATTAAGATAACACATTCGTCAGGCTTGACCGATAAGGAAATCGAAAAGATGAAGAAGGATGCAAAGGAGCACGAAGCAGAAGATAAGCAGAAGAAGGAAGAAATAGACCTGAAGAATCAGGCGGACTCGATGATCTTTCAGGGCGAAAAACAGCTCAAGGAATTCGAAGGCAAGCTCGATCAGGAAACACGCTCGAAGATTCAGGCAGCAATCGACAGACTTAAAGAATCGGTGAAAACAAATAATGCAACGGAGCTGAAATCTGCAATCGAACAGTACAACACAGTCTGGAACGAAGCATCATCAAAGATGTACTCTCAGGCTAAATCGCAGCCGGGTGCTGAGCAGGGACCGAATCCCGGTGCCGAGCAGCAAGCAGCAGGCGAGCAGAAGAAAGAAGACGGCAACGTAGAAAACGCCGACTTTGAAGTTGTTGACGATAAGAAGTAAAATCGGAACTGTTACGCTTTAAACCGTAACTTTATTCAAACATATTAAAAGGGGACTGAAGCGATTCAGTCCCCTTTTGCTTTCAAAAAAGTTTAAAACAGTAAAACTTTGATATAAATTGTTATGAATTTACTCTGTTGTGGTATACTTTTACTCCAGACTATTATTTATGAAGAAACAAATCGGTACGCAATCTATACAATTTTAGAAATACCTCTTAATCTAATTATTTTTCTGACTGCCTGATACCGGGTTATTCGTTTTTGCTTCTACATTATTAGGTTTAAGTTCAAACTTACTCTTTGAATCTTTGCCTATCATTACATCTGGGTTATAACTTACGAAAATCACTAAAGCTATCCATCCCGCTAACATGAGAATAAAGAGGAAGGTGAAAATTTTAATGTATCCCCTGGATCTTGAACCAATTTCTTCAACATGATTCCTCTTCAGGCTAATAAACGGATCTTTGTTATACTTAGCCGGATTGGTTGGAGTGCTTTCTTCTTCATTGTTATTAAAGATAAAATCATCATCTTTAAAATCATCATTTCCGGAATAGTTGTTTGTATCTGATTTCGGATTCATATTAATTAGTTTAATTAATTTTAATGATTTATATTGCTTGTATTATTCAAACTCAGTTTTTGAAGCAATAAGTTCTCCATTACCTGATATCATTACTCTGTAAACATCACATTCAATGATTCTAATATAAATACATTCAATTCCCGTGCCAAGAACTAAGTTTATAATAAAACAACAAATTTCAGTTTATATCCATTTTTATATGTGTAATTTATACGCAAAATTACAATAATATGTAGATATATTGCACCCTTCTT
>JBHELA010000156.1:0-6622 GCA_041859005.1 Ignavibacteria bacterium | reverse complement strand
GAAGAAAATACTCAAGACGTTTGACGGCTTTGCCTGGCTGATGCAGGTTGTTCTTTTCGTAACGCTCGGGCTGCTTGTTTTTCCGAGCCGGATAGTTCCTGTTATAGGTACGGGGCTTATTATTTCAGCGGTTCTGATTCTTTTCGCAAGACCCATAAGCGTATTCATTACAATGATACCTTTTCGAATGAGCACAAGAATTAAGCTGTTCATTTCATGGGTCGGTTTGAGAGGTGCCGTACCTATTGTGTTTGCAACATACCCGCTTATTGCAGGAGTTGATAAGGCAGGACTATTTTTCAACATCGTGTTTTTTATTTCAATTTCGTCTGTTCTTATTCAGGGAACTACTCTTCACGTAATCGGGAAATGGCTGCATCTGATTCTCCCGGAATCGGTGAAGCCCCGAACGCTTGTTGACATGGAAAGGTTCGAGAGCATAAAATCGCATTTGCATGAGATACTCATTCCATCAAATTCATCTGTTGTGGGAAAAGAAATCGTTGAGATTGGATTTCCAAAGACAGCACTCATTTCATTCATTCGCAGAAACAGCAAGTTCATTACTCCAAGCGGCTCGACAGTGATTGAAGCAAACGATAAGCTTTTTGTTCTTGCTGAAAACAATGAAAGCATAAAGGATGTGTTTGAGTGTCTGGACGTGAAAGAGGGGTAGAGATTAGTTATTAGTTTATAGTTGTTTGTTGATAGAAAGATAAAAGATTTTTATCGCAAGATTCGTCCGCCAAAAAAACGGCGGATCTGCGACTCGAAGGCATAGAAATCAGAAAAGAATAAACTAATTCTTTATCAGTGAGAATCATAATCAATCAGTTTTTTTAGTGTGCATGTTCTTTTAAAAAACTCTTTACAATATATTTATTATTTTCGATATCTATTGCATGAGATTTCTGTGCCGTCTTTAAAGACAAGAAGGAAGTCAATGTCACGGTAGTAGGAATTAGCAATATCATATTCATAATATTTTGTGGATGAGTTTGCTGGTATGGTAACTTCAACAGAGTCGAGAATATCTTCAGCGGAGTTCAATATAAGAAGGGATGCCTTTTGTTCTGATTGCTTATCAGAGACAATGTACAGATTCAGCTTTTCGTTTTCTTCTTTTGAAATCAGGATTGTTTCTGCATAAAGTTCTTTCACAGTGTTGAAAGACGGTTTGGCAGTTCCGAAATAGTCAATGACAGACCATGAGACGACCGGATTGCAATCGTTGAACTGCCAGAAAAGTGTTCCCATGCAGTACGGTTTTGCTTTACGCTGTGCTTCGATTGCTGTAATCAAACAAAGCTCCTGAAGCTCCTGCGTGTTTCTTATATACTGTCGATAATCGTCAGTACTGATATCATACATCATCATGTACTTTGAAAGATTTTCATAACCGGTCGGATGTTTCTGGTGTGTCTTTAATATATCTGAAAACAGAAACCTGTCTTTTTGGTCTGTGAATTTATTAACTGTTGAAGTATCGGGGAAGCTCTGAAAACCATACTCGCTCATAAACCGAGGCACTTTCTTTTCGAGTGTATCAAATTTTGCCATGCCCCACCAGACGCCCCAGTAGTGAGAATCGCCGTGTGTCATACTTTCCTTCCTGCCCCAGCCGTATTGAGGGGAGGTAGTCACATAGGATATCCCGCCCGAATAATTTTTTACAAGCGAAGGAAGAAGTTCATGAAAAAGTTTCTTGTATCCGTTCCATATTAAACTCTTCTGTTCATCATTGTAAGAGTTCTGCCAACCCCAGTTCTGCCAGCCCTCGTCGTTTTCGTTATTGCCGCACCATAAGGCAAGAGAAGGATGGTTGGCGAGACGTCTTATATTATACTCAGCTTCGGCTTGAACTTTTGCGAGGAAGGTATTATCCCACGGATACATTGCGCAGGCAAACATGAAATCCTGCCATACGAGTATTCCGTTTTCATCGCATTGATTGTAGAACTCATCATCTTCATATACTCCCCCGCCCCAGACACGAAGCATATTCATGTTTGATTCTTTTGCAAGTTTAATCAACTGCCTGTACTTTTCTTTGGTAACGCGGGGCAGGAAGTTATCGGCGGGGATGAAGTTTGCGCCCTTCATGAATACAGGAACACCGTTTAGCTTAAAATAAAATGATTTGCCGTAAGAATCATCTTCCTGTATGAGTTCAATTTTTCTAATCCCTGTTCTGATGGTTTTGGTATTGAGGATTTCGTCTGCATACTTTAGTTTAACATCAAAGCTATACATGTATTGCTCGCCGAGACCATTGCTCCACCAGAGTTTTGGATTTTCAATGATAATGGATTTTTTATCACCCGATAAGAACTTATGTACAGTACCGTCATTTTTATTTACTATTTCTATTCCATAAATATTATCAGTTTCCGAATAAATATCCGTTTCAAAATCAAGTACTACGTTATTATAGTCAATGCTTAGTGACTGCTTTATTAATACATTATTTATTCGGGCTTTTTTATAAACTTCCATGTACACGTCACGCCAGATACCGCAAGTAACAAAGCGCGGCGACCAGTCCCAGCCGTAATGGTATGCTGCTTTGCGTGTAAAAATTCTTTCTTTAACAGGGAGGTTTGAAATACCTGTTTCAGTATAAAAAGCTTTTGCGAGACTATCTTCGATTGCCAGTGGAGAACGAAACACTATTTCAAGAATGTTATTCCCTTTTACAAGATACTGATGGAAATTACTTATCCTGTATTCGATGAACATGTTATCGGCGTTTAGAATCCTGTTACCGTTTATTAAAACCTGTGCATAAGTATCAAGACCTTTGAAGACAAGGTCTATGCGGGCTTCATCGTTTATATCTTCAATTGTAAACTCTGTTCTGTAAGCCCAGTCTTCCTTTTCTATCCATTGCACATTCTTTTCATTGTCGCGGTAAAAGGGGTCTTCAATTACACCATTTGCAAGAAGGTCAGTATGTACAGTGCCCGGAACTTGTGCGGGCATGTATGAAGAATCGCCGAGTTTTTTAAAACTCCAAATATCAAAACGGACCCTTGTCAACTGAGAAAAAGACTGTACGTTAAACAGCATAGCAGTAAATAAAATAATATAGAATTTTTTCACTTTGAGTTAGCCTTAGTATATTCAAGCAGGTTCAGAAGATTATCTACATACGGGATTTCGAGTTCAGCAATCGGAGCTTTAATTCTTATTAATTCATTTTTATATGTATTATACTTATCATCACTTAAATAATCACCTTTTTCATGACTTAATAAATCCTTAAGTATTCCTGCGGATACGTTGATATTATCAAAAAGGGGTAGAACCTCGGAAAGTTTCGGGTGAGCGCTTATCAGAATGCGTTCTTCTTCGGTAAAGCTTTCACCAAAGGTTTTTAAATCACGTAAAACAACTTTATCGCCTCTGAGTTTTTTGCCTATATAGTTATTAATCAACACGCCAAATGGTGAATCGGGAGTAAGCATATCAACTAATCTGTTCAATGGGGTTGACTGGCTGTACTTAGTATATTTATGTCTGTTATAATATTCGACCGGTTCGGGTATTAGCATATAAAGAAACAGTTTCTCACTTAACTGATTCGGAACATATTCGGTAAATAGTTTTTGCCATTGCTCGAAAATCTTTGCACTTATCCGCATGAGCAACTGAGAACTTATTCTTTCAAACATCATTTCATTGTTGTAAATGGAATCCTGTCCGAATGTTTTTCTACCCGACCACAGAACTTCTGCTATTGCTGCCGCACGCGGCCAGATACGGGAATCAACATTATTAGAGTCCACGAGCTCTGCCCACATAGTTGCTTCACCGCCAAGAATAAACTTCTTTTCATCATCGGTTAAATCTATACCTGCGGGCAGAGGGTCATTATAGTAATGGTCAACCATGCTCTGGCAAAGGTCTATGTAGTAACCGTTTGAAAGAATTGAGTAATAACCATTTTTTGCTGCGGTCATCATTCCCTGCTTTCCCTGCCAAGAGTGAATCATTATGCTTTCAGGCAGTTCAGTACTTAGAATTTCATCCCACCCAATCATTTTCTTGCCGTACTTTTCCAGAATCTTCTGAATGCGTTTGTTGAAGTATGCCTGAAGTTCGTGATTTGATTTTAAGTTGTTTGCCTTTTTAAACTCCTGAATTGATTTGCTGGAATCCCAGTCTCTACCTGTATTTTCATCACCGCCAATGTGCATATACTCATCATTAAAAAGCGCACACATTTCTTTAAAGAACTTATCGAAGAAAGTGTAGGTCTCTTCTTTAGTGGGGTCGAATGTTGGGTCAAAAGCACCGTAGTGTCTTTCAATCTCGTAATCGCGCGGGATGCTTGCGTATTCAGGATAACCGACAAACCATGATGTTGAATGCCCCGGAATATCAAACTCGGGAATAACGCGGATTCCCCTGTCATTAGCGTATTTAATAATTTCTTTTACGTCTTCGTGAGTAAAGTACTGACCGTCAGAACCCAATTCATGAAGCTTCGGGAATGTTTTGCATTCAACGCGGAAGCCCTGATCTTCTGAAAGATGCCAGTGGAAAACATTCATCTTCACCATTGCCATAGCGTCAAGATTTCTGAATATCATTGACTTAGGCATGAAATGTCGGCAGACATCAATCATAAGTCCTCGCCACTGAAAGCGGGGGTAGTCTTCAATTTTCAGACAAGGAAGATAAATATTATCCGCATTAGTCTGAATAAGTTGGTAAACTGTTTCCATCGCACGCATGGCGCCAATATCGGTTGCGGAATTCACAAGTATCTTATTAGGAGTTATTTCAAGTGTGTAGCTTTCATCTGCATTAACATCAGGAGCGGATATTGTATTACAGTTTATTTCCAGTATGGGTTTACTTGTTTCAGAAAGATTAGTGTCATTCCATGGAAGTACTAACCGGTTTATAAAATCAGTTTTTCTGCCTATGTAATTCTCAAGTTTCCCGGACTTCTCGCCTGAGTAAACAATACTATACCCATTGTTTAGTTTAAAATATCCATCACTGACAAAGCTAAGTTTTTGAGGATACGGGACAAGATAGTCGGTCGGCTTTAAATCATCTTTCGGAGTTTGTGCATAAGACAGACAAGAAGTAAAAGAAATAAAAATTATTATAATAAATATTAGTATCTTCTTCATGCACTTCTAAGTAAAATACTTTTCGGGATCAGAGAGAACCTCCGCCAGTTTAAAATAATACTTGGAAACATGAACACCGTCCATGAGGCAGTGATTTACCTGAACGGAGAAGGGCATCATGATATTTCCATCCTGTTTGAAGTGCTTTCCAAATATTATTCTCGGAATGGAATCTTTGTATCCTGTTCTCATTGGGTTTGTAACGCTTGTAAATGAAATCCATGGGAGTGAAGAAATAAAGATAAGGTCGTCCTTTCCATCCTGGTCTTCACCGACTATAATCTTACCCCTTGCTTCGGCAGATGCTTTCTGGTATTCATCTATGAAGTCAGTGAATTTAGGTTTATAAGGTATGATAAAATTTGTGTAAATATCCTGGTCGGATATCATTGCTACGCCGGGATGAACAATATCATGAATAACAATTTTATCGTCCTCAATTATTCTGTACCTGAACTCTTCAATCTCATTACAGGAACGCATTACAGCGTAGAGCACTGTCCGGAAAAGCGAGTACCTGCTCTTCTGCGAGTACCTGTATGTATTTGTAATATCAAGGTTTGTGCAAATGTTGAAATATGGTATTTCAAAATTCTTAAAGAATTCAAAATGCTTTTTTCGTTTCCAGTTTATTTTGTCTAAGTATTTCAATTTGATGTTATATAATCTTTTCAAAAAATAGAAAATCTATAACCGGAACAATGATAATTTCGTATTTGCCTTTGGAATATACATCCGATTCATCAAGGGTTACGATATAACCTTTTTTAACATTCAGCTTTTTCATAGTACTCATGAGCGATGAAACTTCTCTTTGAAATGTTTCGGTTTTGTCTTTAAGTTTATAACAGACCTGTACAGGTAAAGTGGTTTTCCCGTTTTTAACGATAAAGTCACATTCAAAATCATTTCTATATAGATGAATCTCGAGGCCTCGGCGTAGCATTTCAAGATAAACAACATTTTCAAATACTCTGCCATAGTTTATTTTTGCTTTTCCTGCTCTTACATATCCAACATCGCTAAGATATATTTTCCTAAAAGTATTAACCGATTTCTTGATTGAGCCTGACATTTTTTCTAACTGAAAAACAAATAAGGAGTCTTCAAGATGCTGAAAATAGTTGTACAATATATCTTTTCCCGTTTTAATATTTTGAGAAATAAGAAAGTTGTAAATTTTATTGATCGAAAAATACGTGCCGTAATTTTCGAGTATATAATTTATTAGAAATTTAATTACATAAATATTTTTAACCCCATACCTTTCGATTATATCACGGTAAAGCATAGAGTTTATGTATTCACTAAGTAAGGTGTTTGTCTCAAAAGGCTCTGATATTATTACTTCAGGAAAGCCGCCGTATTCGATGTACTTCTTGAGATGCCTGCTGACTGCAGACATTTTACGCGTGCTGAATTTATCATTATCTGCGATTTCTATTCCTTTAAACCTGAAGTATTCCTTTAATGAG
>JBHELA010000452.1:0-2951 GCA_041859005.1 Ignavibacteria bacterium | reverse complement strand
TCAGTATGAATCGGTTTTGCGTGAAGCTGATTATTATATTTCTCTCAGCCTTCTCAAACTCGGAAGAATCGAAGAATTAGAAATGTACATAAACGAATGCGAATCCCTTTCAGAAAAAATTGATACAGAAGATACTTCCTTCAAAATCTATACTTATCTTATGCAGGGAATGAAAAACGACTTGCTCGGTAACCGCAGCAAAGCTATCGACTACTATAAAAAAGTCCTCGCCTCCCGTGAATTCGGTAACAGCCATTCCGAAGCAAACCGTCTCATCAACACCCCCTACCAAAAACCCTACTGATAGTTTCTTAAGAATATCCTTACTTTATCTTCTTAGCAGTCAGGAAAATTCCGTCTCTTTATCTTTACTTTAAAAGTATCATCCTCTTCGTATCAATTGCTTTCCCGTCTATAATCATTGAATAAAAATATATCCCGCTCGAATATTCCGAACCATCAAACACTGCCTCATACATACCCGGATTCATTTTCCTGTTCACAAGCGTCGCCGCTTCCCTCCCATTTATATCATATACCTTCAACATAATCTTGTCATCTGAACTTATCTGGGATCCAGTTACAATATAACGAATAACCGTTCTCGAATTAAACGGATTTGGATAGTTCTGAAATAATCGGAAATCGGATATTTCAATATTAGTATTATTAATGCTTGTGTAAACAGTTGTGTCGTGCCCGCCAACTTTAGTATGTACACCTTCAGATATCTGAAAAGCCCAGCCATTGTTTTTATTAATAAAACTAATTGAAATATACTCGGATATTCTAAATGCAGTATCAGGAATTTGATACCCCCAGTTTATACCACCGTTTGTTGTTTTACAAATCACACCATAAAAATTATTATTAATAAATGTCGATGACCCCACATACCATAAAGTGTCTTTATTAACTATTGACAAATCATATAAGCCAGTATAGAAAAAATATGGGGTTGTTTGATAAAACCATGTTAGACCACCATTTGTTGTTTTTTTCATACTATTACGCGTTAGCTTCCAACCTATTAATGAATCGACGAACTGGATCCCACGATATGTGCTATCTCCTAAATCTGTCCAATTGACTCCCCCGTTATTCGTTCTATAAAAAATACTACTAATAGTATTATCGGTACATGCAAATCCAAGATTCTTATCATACATATAAATCTTATCAGGATTTCCGCCTGTGCCGTTTGTCCAGATCCTTGACCAGTTTAAGCCACCGTTTGCAGTACGCCAGATACCTCCAAATATTGGATCAGAATCTGCCAAGAATACGGTGTCAGAATTTATTACTGCCATATCCTCTCCACCCCAAGGCGTCGTTAATACAGTCCAGTTTAATCCAGAATTAGTAGTTTTAAAAAAATCGAAGTAATTAATCGATGCGTAACCTGTGTTGCTATTAGCAAACTGAATTCTATTAAATCCGGAATTTACAGATGGAGCTATATAAGTATATATTATATTCCAATTATCTCCTCCATTTGTAGTCTTTAAAATGTATGCTTGAACTGATGAGTTAGTTGTGGTCACCGCAAAACCAGTAAGACTATCAAGAAATGTTATATCCTTAATCGTGCTTCCGTTCAGGTTCGGAAACCACTGCTGATACCAGCCGGAAGTCATTCTATCCTGAAAACCGGCGGACGAAAAGAAAAGAATAAATACAAGCAATATCAGTCCGTCAAGTACTCGGGAAACTATTCTTTGTGAATTCATATTACATTTCCTGCGTTATTTTCATTCAATTTTCCCGTTCACTTTCCCCATAATGTTCCTTCCTGAATAATCCTCAAGACTTTTTATCAGTGATGCATTTTGCTTCGTCAGGAAGTCGTTTGCAATCTGATTCTCTACCCTTACGTAATCTATCCACATATCACAGTATCCGTAATAATATATTTCTATGTTAAAATCCGACACGGCATTTTCCCCCGCCCCCTCTTTGAATAATTTATCCGCGGGAATAATCAGGTTTGACATTATTGAGCCGCTTCTATATTCCGTCCTGTACGAGCCGTCATATCGGAATGATTCTTCGTCATAAAAATCTCTCACGTATATATTGCTGCTCAGCACCGTATCGCCGCGTGAGTTTGTTATTGTGATTAGGCATACAGGAAATTCCGCATTCTCAAGGTTCGACGCAAATGCAGTGTCTATGCGCATTCTTGGAGTTATTATGTAGTTAAAATCAATCCTGCCTTTCCTGACTTTAAAGCTCTCCGGTTTCCCGTTTTCGATTTTTATGGGTTTGTTTAGTATTGTTCCATTGCTTATCTGAAGGCTTTTGTTCCTCCCCCTGCAGTACTTCACTGTCTCTCCCTTCCCAAAACTTCCCGTATCCGCAGCGTCGTAAATCCCTTTCGCCGTATCTATTAATGATACCTCAAACCCCTGCGCATTATCATCTTTCTTTCCTGAAATATTCTCAGCCTCGAAATCGTAGTGTTCCGACGATAAAAGGTAATCTGCAATGTCTAAATCTGCACCGGAACTTACAGGATTTCTCTTTTCCTTCTTTAAAATCTCTAATTCTTCCAGCAGTATTAAACGGGCTTTTTCTTTTCTTTCTTCCTCAATTCTGTCTTCCCTGCGTTTTTCGTTTAATTTGTTGTTCTTCGCATCCGTCTCCGGCTTTTTAAGCACCGACGCAATTATTAATCCCCCAAAGGTCAGCAGTATTATCGTCTTTATTAAAATTGCTTTCATTTATTGCTTCATTTATTACTTCATTTATTACTTCGTTTATTAAATATATATTTTTGTCTTTATAATTGAACTGAAAATTAATAATCACTTTACCATAATCATCCTCTTCGTATCAACTGCTTTCCCATCTATAATCATCGAATAGAAATATATCCCGCTTGAAAGATTATTCCCATTAAAAATATATTCATAAACTCCCGGATTTAGTTTTCCTTGTACAAGAGTTTG
>JBHELA010000023.1:0-4495 GCA_041859005.1 Ignavibacteria bacterium | reverse complement strand
TGTTCTTCAACGGAGTTAGTATAATTGTTATAAGAATAACCCAAAACAGTTTTGTTGTTAAGTATGTTTTTTGCCTGCGCTGTAAATACCAGAGATGTTTTTGCATAGTTTATTCTGTAGTTTACAGTAAAATCAAGATAGAGAAATGGTTTCAGGTTTTGAGTATATATCTGATTGTAATCAAGCACCTCACGGTTTTCGTTTATTGATTCCTGTAAATCAACGGGGATGTAATACTCGCCGCCATTGTATGATGCCTTCAGGTTAATTCCCCAAACATTTTGTGATTTTGTGTAAAACTCTTTACCAACAAGAAGATTCAAGGCATAGTTGCTGTTGTATCTTCCGTTTCTTTCTATGCCGTCTCCGCCTTTATACTTTGAATTGAATACAGACGCCGTAAAAAGATAATAAAAATTATTGCTAAGAAATTTTTCGAATGTAATATCCAGCCCGATATTTTTTCCTGTTCCCGTATTAATGAGAGAATCGTTAAAGTATCCCCCCGGATTGTTAAGCATCGAATAGTATGAATTTTTCATTACGGGAATATTGTACAAATCCTGATAATAACCCTCAACCTTTAAATGAAGGTCGTTTGAAAACATTATATCATATCCCAGTATGAAATGATTTGCCCTGCTTGGTTTAAGACTAATGTTCGGTTTGGTAATTCTGTTATCCGGAGTATGATTTTGGGAAAGGTAAACAGAAATATCCTCATACTGACTGTGGTTTCCGTAACCGAAACTTATAGCATTATTATTATTGATGATATATTTAGCAGAGAGTCTTGGCTCTAACGTGCTGAATGAATTTAAAAGAAAATAAGAATAATGTAATCCGCCGGATAAAATCAAACGGTCGTGCAGCTTAACAGTCGATTGAGTATAAGCTTTTACTATTCCCGTATTTCCTTTGTCATTAACGAACGTTTCATAGTTACCGGTAAACTGATTTTGAGAACTTATGTTCGAATTGAAATACATTTGTGTGTACGTAATACCTGTTTTGTTCGAATGTGATTGTGAAAATTTATTGTTTATATAAGCACTGCCGCTTATCTGTGATGTTTTATGAGATACGTTATCAACAGGTTCCACATTGTATGATGTGTTCATAAAACCTTTTTCGTAATCAACAGTTTGTCCGCTTCCGGAAACAATTGCTTTTATGATCGTATTTCTTCCTAATGGCATGGCATAAGATAACCCAAAAGCTCCCATTGAATTGTTCAGAGTTGTTTTGGTTCTATCGTCAAGATTTTCCCATTTTGTGCTGTCAGTTTCCGGGTTGTATTTTGATTTATCCATACCTCCTATTCCAAAGAGTGTAAATGTCCCTGCATTCTCTGTAGGTATATTTACCTTAAAAGATAAATCCTGATAACTTGGTATTTTGTTCTCCATATCTTTGTCAATTAACTGCAAAAAACCAAAGATTGAATACCTGTAGTTTATAAGGTAAGATGCATTGCTGTTCTTAAACAACGGTCCTTCTGAAGCAAGGTCAATGCCCTGTATTCCTACCTGAATGGTATGTTCTCTTTTAAAGCTATTTCCGTTTCTGAAATTCATATCAAATACTCCCGAAAGTGCATTGCCGTATTCAGGTAAAAATGCTGATGTAAAAAAATCAGAGTTCGTTAATACCTGGCTGCTGAATATTGTAACACTTCCGCTTTTTTGTCCCGCATAACTGAAATGATTGGGGTTTGGAATACTAACCTCATCAAGACGCCATAATAATCCTTTAGGCGAATTTCCCCTGATTACAATTCCGTTAGAGTTTATGTTTGGCGAACTCATTACTCCTGCAAAGTTCTGGACTGCCCTCAAAGGATCATCAAACGTACCAGCAAACCGTTTGGTTTCGTCTATACTGAAAGAACGCGCACTTACTAATGCCGCTTCATTTAACGGTTTATCTTTTTCGAGATTATCGGTTACAGTAATTTCCTCTGTGGATAAATTTGTTGACTCAAGTTCTGTGTTAAGAAATGTTTCTTTACCCGTTGTAACTATTACATTCGATATTGCAACAGAATTATAACCTATCATGCTGATAAGAATTTCATACCTTCCGGGCGGAACATTTTCTATCACATAATATCCGTCTTTTGCTGTTTGAGTACCTAGTTTTTCTTTTTCGGTGCGCAGTTGTACGCCCGCCCCCTCTATCGGAATATTCGTAATACTTTCAACTACTTGTCCCCTGATGTTTTGTGCAAGATTTTGTGGTGTCGCTTTAACTGCTATCAACAATAAGAGCGATAGTAAAATACTTTTAATGTGTTTCATATGTATAGTATTAAGTTATTAATCTATACAAAATTACTGAGATCGGATTTTATTTCATTGTAAAAAATGGACAGATGTTTTCAGACAAATGTATCTATCTTGGATATGAATTCGTTAGGTGTGATTCCGGTAAAAAACTTAAACTCCTTTATTAAATGCGACTGATCGTGAAAGTTGTATTTTGTTACTATGCTCATCCAGTCGGGTTGTTGTAAATTTCGCAAATCCGTATGAATGCTCTCAAACCTGAGCATTCTTGCATATAACTTTGGCGAGATACCTATGTACTCATGGAATGTTCTTTGAACCTTTTTATAGTTTGCACCATTCTCAAAAATATCACTAATCTTAATAATTCCTTTCGATGTGTTTAATCTTTCAAGTTTGCGGGGCAACGATAATTTCTTCTCGTATGATTTTGCAAAATAGTCTAATAACCAGTTCTCAATTATTTTTAATTTTCTGTTTATATCAGTTTCATAAAATACTTTCTCTTCTATTTCCTTTAAGTTGTTTCCAGCAACTAGATTTGCTTCAATCGGTTTTGCACTGATTTCCTTTTCAGGTATTCCGAACATAGCTGAGAGTCCGAACGGAAGAAACCTGATTCCGATTATGTTAAGATTTTTACCAAATTCAAACGTATAAGAAATTTTTCTTAACCCCTGAATAATACTTTTAGTTATTGATGTTCTTTTGTTGTAACTATCGAGGATGTAAAGACTTGAGTCAAAATTTAAAAGTAAATCGGTTTTACCATCAGGAATTAACTGTTGCTTGATACCCTTTGTTTCACCGGAGTAGCAATAGAGTGAGTCAATATATTTTGACAGGGGAAAACTCGGTTTAATTATTCTTGCAATCATACAGATATATTAGAATCAAAAAGCAATCGGGTATATTCACTTTTTTGGGTGGATATTACTTCCGGGGTGCTTCCCGTCTCGACTATCACACCCTCTTTCATCACAATCACTCGTTCACAAAAGACTTCCACTATATTCAAATCGTGTGTTATAAATATTATACTCAGACCATACTTCTTCCTTAAATCCATCAGCAGGTTTAATATCTGTCCCTGTATCGATATGTCCAGCGATGAAAGCGGCTCGTCCGCAATCAGTATCTCAGGCTCCGTAACAAGCGCCCTGGCAATGCATATCCTTTGTTTTTGTCCTGCCGAAAACTCACTCGGGTATTTACCGGCATCATCTTTGCTTAACCCGCACTTAGCCATCACATCTTTTATAATTATTTCTCTTTCCGCTTTGTTAAAGTTGGTTAAGTATCTCAGCGGTTCATCAATAATTTCTCCTGCAGTATAAATTTCGTTCAGTGAAGAATCAGAATCCTGAAATATTCCCTGTATCTTTTTCCTTATTGGTTTTAAATCCTTATGTTTTAACCCTGTTAGATCTTTGCCGTTGTACTTTATGCTTCCTTCTAAACGAGCTCCTTTGTCAACGTCTTTTATTATGTTGAGCAAACATCTTGCCACCGTTGACTTCCCACTGCCCGACTCACCAACAATTCCTAACACCTCTCCTTTGTATAATTCAAAACTCACATTCTCCACCGCAGTCAAATGCTTATACTTCTTCCCAAGCACTGTCGTCTTTGAAGAATACTTCACCGATAAATTCTTTACTTCAATCAGCTTTTCCATTACCACCGGCATTAAATAAATGACACCTTACAAAATGATTTTCTTTTACTTCTATAAACTCCGGCTCAGTCTTAAAACACAAATCAATTGCCTCACTGCATCTGTTACAAAATCTGCATCCTTCGTATATTTCTTTCGGTCCCGGAGTACATCCGGGTATAGTATAAACCCTGTTATCTTCTTTCTTCTTGAATTGCGATGCTGCCATTAGCCCCTTGCTGTAAGGATGCATGGCATTTCTTGCAAGTTCTTTTGCATTTGATATTTCCTGTATCTTTCCTGCATACATAACAGCTGTTCTGTCGCAGTAATTTGTTACTATCCCGAGGTTGTGTGATATGAATATAATTGAGAAAGCTTTTCTGGCTTTCTTAATATTTATCAGCAGTTCAAGTATCTGTTTCTGTATAGTTACATCCAGCATTGTTGTCGGTTCATCGGCAATCAGCAGCGAGGGGTCGGCAGCAAGCGCCATAGCAAGTGCGATTCTTTGCCTCATTCCACCGCTGAACCTGTGCGGGAAATCTTT
>JBHELA010000194.1:0-4328 GCA_041859005.1 Ignavibacteria bacterium | reverse complement strand
AAAGGAAGAAGATAAACACTTCGTTTATGTTATTGAAGACTTAACAGCTATAAAGAAATTTGTAGAAACTGGTATCTCAGCAAATAATGAGACTGAAATAATCAGCGGATTAAATGAAGGTGAGAAAGTTGTCAAGGTTGGTCAAGAGCTGATAAGCGATAAGGCAAAAGTAAAAATAGCAGAGAAATAGTATGTGGCTGACCAGACTTGCGCTTAAATATCCTATCACTACATTAATGGCTTCTTTAGCAATATTCGTTCTTGGACTTGTTTCGTTCAGACAGCTGCCTATAGACATGCTGCCTGACATACAAATCCCAAGCGTTACAGCTATTACTTATTACAGCGGTGCAGGTCCTCTCGATATGGAGCAAAGCGTTACAGTCCCTCTGGAAAGGGCTGTCAGCTCAACGAGTGATGTCGATTACATACAATCAACTACAAAAGAAGGTGTATCACAGGTAAGAATTTATTTCAACTGGGATGCAAATACGAGCGAAGGTCTTATTGATATAATTCAAAAAGTTAACCGTGTTTTAAACATTCTACCTACTGGTGTCTCGCAGCCGCAGGTTGTAAAGTTTGATATTACTAATTTCCCGATAATATCAATAGCATTAAGCAGTGACATGGATCAGCGTCAGCTTTATGACATTGCTTATAATAATATTCAGCCGCAGATTGAACATCTTCCGGGTGTTGCAGCAGCTAATGTTATTGGCGGCAAAATCAGGGAAATACAGGTTACTTTAAACAGAGACCGTGTAGAAGCAGCAAACCTCTCAGTCCAGCAGGTAGTTCAAGCAATCAGCGCTTCAAATTTAATTTTGCCTTCGGGTGATATCAAGACTGGTGTATTTGATTTTTCACTTAAAACTGAAAGCCAGTTTAATCTAGTCGAGCCTATTGCCGATGTTGTAATTAAAAATGTAAATGGTGTTCCTATTAGAATTGGCGATGTTGCAAAAGTTTCAGACTCTTATCAGGAACAAACTCAGAAGATTCGTACAAACGGCAACGAAGGCGTAATTTTAAGAGTGCAGAAAACCCCCGGCGCAAACACTGTTGAAGTTGTAAACGAAATTATCGAAGCACTAAAAACTCTTCGCGATGTCCCGCCGAATGTTAAAACCTCTACTGCCTTCGACCAGAGCAATTATATAAGAGATTCAATTAATGTTCTCATTAAAGAAGGAATGCTCGGAGCATTGTTTGCGATAATAATTATTATTGTCTTCCTGAGAAATCTTCGCAGTACAGTAATAATTTTTATTGCTATACCTCTTTCGATACTCGTTACTTTTATTTTCTTTAGGTTCGGCGATATATCCCTTAACATAATGACTCTCGGCGGATTAGCGCTTGGTGTAGGAAGGCTTGTCGATGATTCCATTGTAGAGCTTGAAAACATTTCAAGGCATTACACCTCAATGCAAAGCCGGAACGTTAGCAAATTAACTGCAACGCTCGAAGCTGCAACTGAAGTGGCTTCCCCGATTTTTGTATCAACCCTAACAACGGTAATTGTATTTTTACCCGTTGTATTCCTAACAGGAATAGCAAAGTTACTTTTTATCCCTCTGGTCGTGACGATATCAGTATCGCTTTTTGCTTCGTTCTTTGTGTCAAGAACGGTCACACCTCTTATGTGTTATAAAGCACTTAAAGGTGAAAGAGAAGTTGACCCGAATTCCAAAAAACTTGCAGACAGGCTGCAAATAAAAACAAAAGTATTTTTTGATAAGATAGATAATTTGTATGAAAGTGCTCTTGCTTATTGTATCAGAAAAAGAAAATTAGTGCTTATCAGCATATTTATATTTTCTGTTCTTTCATTCGGATTGTTTAAATTCATAGGGACAGAGTTCTTTCCTGATACAGACGAAAATCAATTCAATATAAATATTCTTTTACCCGTAGGGTCAAGGATTGAAATGACAGAGGCTATCGTAAAAAAGGTCGAGCAGATAGTAAAAGAAAACGTTCCTGAAGCAAATACTATTACATCCGATATTGGTGTCCCTAACGCTAAAAGCGGCAGTTCATTCGGCGGAAACGCAGGCAGCCATGCGGCAAGCGTGCAGGTTTCACTGAAACCGCGAGGAGAAAGAAAAAGAGACGTCTTTGAAATTATAAAAACACTAAGACCAAAAGTACAGGAAATTGCAGGCGCCAATTTTTACATGAATCCTTCAGGATTTCTCAGATTCCTCCTTAACTTTGGCTCATCAGCACCAATTGACGTTGCGATTTTAGGTTATGATTTTGATGATGCTGATAAATTATCGAAGCAGGTATTTGAAGTTATTAAATCAACTCCCGGCACTACTGACGTTAGAATCAGCAGGGAGAATAACCTTCCTGAAGCAAAAATAACTGTTGACCGTGTGAAAGCAGGTGCACTGGGCATAAGCGTTTCTCAGATTTCAAATACAATCGCAACAAGCATGAGCGGTACTGTTGCTTCTTTATTCAGCGACCCGAAAACCGGCAATCAGTATAATATACTCGTAAGGCTTTCGGAAGATTACAGAAATAATATTGATGATATTAAAAAATTAACCGTTATAAATTCGCAGGGCAAACCGATACCTATCGGAAACTTTGTAGATATTTCAATGTCCAAATCACCGATAATAATTACACGAAAATATCAGGAAAGACTTGTGAACGTTACTGCCAACGTAAGCGGAAGACCGCTTGGTGATGTTGCTGAAGAAATAAAAGAAAAGCTTAAAGACGTAAAGATTCCGCCGGCATTCGAGGTGCAAATGAGCGGTAATGTTGAACAGCAGAGTAAAACCTTCAATGCATTGTATCTTGCATTCGGACTTGCGATTGTGCTTGTTTACATGGTTATGGCATCACAATTTCAGTCCCTCGTTGACCCGTTTATAATTATGTTTTCGGTACCTCTTGGTATGGTAGGTGTAGTCTGGATTTTATTCCTCACTAATACAACATTATCAGTTACATCATTTCAGGGTGTTATTGTAATGGTTGGGATTGTTGTTTCAAACGGCATACTTCTGATTGATTACATGAATAGGTTAAGGAAAAAGGGCATGGGTCTCCACGAGGCAGTATTAAAGGGCGGCAAAACCCGATTGCGTCCGATTATTATGACATCTCTTGCAACCGTGCTCGGTCTTATACCACTGGCAATAGGTCTCGGCGGACAGTCGGCACAGGCACCGCTTGCAATAGCAGTTATAGGTGGTTTGACTGTCTCAACATTCCTGACATTGCTTTTTGTCCCGACTCTTTACATTGTGTTCGAAGAGAAGTTTCACAGAAAAGAAAAAAGCAAAGAAGAGGAAGAAGAACTAGCTAAGCTGTAAAATAGAAAATAAAGCATAATTTTATGATGAGTAAATCAGTAATATCAATTGTGATAGGACTGTTGGTTAATCTCTTTATTGGGCAGTATTCCCCGGCATATTCCCAGTACATTTCTAAATCAGACAATCATATTCCTAAAAGTTTAAAGTTATCAAACCTCGATAAATCAAAAGTGTTGTTTGATTCAACATTGAAATATAAACCTCTTGAACTCGAACCAATATCCTCAGATAATATAATCACAGAAATTATTTTAGGAGTTGGATTTGGAGGGGCAGCAACTTTTTTAACCTTAGTAATTAGTGTTCCTTTATTCAATCTCCGTTTTGACGTGGGTGGAGGAGGCGGTAGTAATACTTCATCGTTTGGAGCTTTAGCGTTCCTATCGTTATTAATATCAGTTCAGGCTCTCGCAACAGCAGGCGGTGTCTGGACAGCAGGCACCAATAAAAAAGTTGGCGCAAATTTTGGTTTTACTTTGCTTGGAAGCTTTCTCGGTGTAGGACTTGAAATAGGTGGAATTGCACTTGCAAATTCAGTAGGAAGCAGCTCAAACGGGGAAAAAGGTAACAGCACTTTCGCCTGGATAATAGGTATCACAAGTCTGTTGATGCCGACCGCAGGTGCAATGGTAGGATTGAACACAACAAGATACCCTAAAAGAGTTTATGAAGCACCGAAATCCGTTTTGAACCTGAATTCAAACGGCATGAGCTTATCTTCTCCGTTTATTTATACCGAGCAGGATAAATCAATCGATAAAAATCCAATAACTTTCGCAAAGCTTGTAACAATATGTTTTTAAAGTTTGTTAAATTATACATTATTGTTTCATTTATGTTTGAGACAGTCCCGTTAGGGACGAAATATCAATAGCAATTTATACGTATCAAAATTAAAGTCCCGTTAGGGACGAAATATTTATAGAAAGTAATATGAAAAGAATATTTGTCCCTTTAGGGACAACATGTTTATAGAAATGAAAA
>JBHELA010000248.1:0-2664 GCA_041859005.1 Ignavibacteria bacterium | reverse complement strand
CAGTAATCTTCACTTGTGCGCTTCTCGGCAAGCTGTATCTTATTATCGTACTTCCGTTAAAAGGATTCGGGAAATTCTGAGATATATTGAAGTCATCAGGTGCATTGACTATATAATCACAGTTCTTTTCAACGTCATTCGCAAGTCCCGATTTGAAAACAGTCTTTGTCGAATAAGCGAGCTGCTTAAGTTTTGTAACCGAGTTTTTGTTCGTTGTTCCCTTCGCTAACATTTGTGCGAAGTAAACATTCTGCGTGTCTCCCGGCATAATTCTAAGATTGCCTGCACCGGTTCCTAACAGAAATTTAACATCATGTCCGGGTATCTGAATGACAGCACCTGTATCAACTCCATTGCAATTAAAAATGAATCCCTTACTCGGGGTCCATCCCGCATTTGTTTCAGGATCTCCTGAAAATGTAAACTTAGTTTTTCTGTAAGGTGTATATGTAGGATCAAGAAAAGTTGTTCCGTCTGTTTTATAACCCTTCATATAATTATATGCACTTCGCGGCTCACCGTTAGCTTCTCCCTGGCACTGATACTGCATATCACTGAAAGTGAATGCGGTCATTCCAAGCGTATCCCCTGTAGCTTTATCAAAAGGTCCTTGCAAAACCTGCACACCATAAGCTCCGCAAACAAACGAATTATTTCCATTCCAGTTATACCCTAATCCAAGCAAAGTATCGCAGCCGGGATAATCGCTGTTGGAACCTCCGGAAGGTAACGGTGAATCGGGGTCTGCAAAGAATCCAAAGTATGTGCTGTCCCATGTATTCTTGCTCTTGTTCACAATTTGATATCGCATGTATTGTACATCAGGTAAATAAATCTCATATGCCCATACTGTAAGACGTACTTCCGCTCCGAATATCGGATTCTTAACACCCCCGCCGAATCCGTTACCGGCGCTTCTCTGGCTTATATCGCCATCGGCAAATGCAATAAACAGCGTCTGTTTTGCATCAGGTACTCCGGGTCTGTCTATACCGTCATCATAGATGCAGTTATTGTTCAGGTCTTCATAAGGCGCTCCGAATGGTACCATCTTGTACCAGTTTGCGTAGTCAGGATTCGTCCATGAATTATCAGTCCTGTTCACTTTATAGATTTTCATATCAGTATTAGTCTTATATATAGAATCAATGAAATACCCCGGTGAGTACTCACCGCTGTACGAAGCCATACACTGCGCAAGCTTTCCGTTTATTACTGCTGACATGTTGAAACCCGCAGTAAAGCAATATGCTTTCATCGAATCTGCAGCCCAGTACAATCCGGCTGAATTACCGCTCGTTGTGTTTTGATTTAGTATTCCTGTGTTCTGAAAGTAATTGAAAATATTATTCCCCGTAAAATAAACTCTTTGAATTACGACAACATCGGGTGAAGACTGTGAATAAGAAACCGCAGTAAATAAAGTCATGTTTACCGCAAGAAGTAAAGTTGAGATTAACATCCTCATAATCTTATTAATTAAAGTGATGAAAAATATACTAACGCATTTTAAGCACTTATTCTGAAAATTTCAACACAAATGTTTTTCCTTCCCCTATATGGAGTTTGTCAAAAGCGAACTTGCAATAATTTTACGTTATTCATCAGTAATAATCATAAACAAATCAGGATTATCAGTGTGCCTCTATTACTCTTCTTCATATATTCGATTATAAAATATTTAGTTTATGTTTTGATGGCGAATTGTTTTTCTCTCTATGTTCGTTCTCCAAATCCGTGCAAATCTATGCTCTATTCTCTCATTACTATCAGTGCAAATCATACTTCATCAGCTCATTCTGTGTGCGCTTTTCTTTAATTTTAAGAGCAATAGAATTTATTTACAAAATCCGTGTCTATCAGTTTTATCCGTGCGAATCTGTGTTCTATTGTTTTTCTCCAGGCTATTATACTCCAGAATTATTCTTGGTTCTCTTTGCGTCCTTTGTTCTTCGAGTCGCAGATCCGCCGTCTTGTTGGGCGGACGAACCCTGCGGTAAAAGCCTATATTATTTCTTTTTCTTTCTTTTGTATGCTCTATCTGTGTTCATATGTCTAATCCGTGAAATCTGTGTTCTATTGTTTTTCTATCTAAAATTTAAACTATGCTAATTCTCACCTTCGCTGTTACGCTTTTCTGTATTCTATGTTATTCTTTATTTTTATAATTTACCATTTAACATGAAGTTAATTCTTAATTCAAATAACGACCCTGCCGTTAATCTTGCGCTCGAAGAGTATTGCGTAAGAAATCTCGATGTAGAAAATGAAATGTATCTTCTTTTCTACATAAACGAACCTTCCATTATTATAGGTAAGCATCAGAATACAATCGAGGAAATAAATAAACAGTATGTTGATGAGAACAGTATTAAAGTTGTCAGAAGAATCTCAGGCGGCGGTGCCGTTTACCACGATTTCGGTAATCTGAATTTCAGTTTCATTACAAAATATTCTCCTGAATTCTTTCATAACTTTGAGAAGTTCACTAAACCGGTAGTTGAAACTCTCCGCGAAATGGGCGTGAATGCCGAACTTGGCGGACGCAATGATATCGTCGTTAGCGGCAGAAAGATTTCAGGCAATGCACAGTTTACTAACTTAAAGTCAATGTTTTCGCACGGCACTCTGCTTTTCAATTCAAACTTAGAAGATGTCGTTAAG
>JBHELA010000247.1:0-18768 GCA_041859005.1 Ignavibacteria bacterium | reverse complement strand
TTCACCGAACATACCCGCGAGTATTGAACCGCCTGCCATTCCTGATGTAATGCTTGAGGCAAATCCTGCGAAGAGCAAAGCAATAGCAAATATAATCGCTG
The DNA here is from genome assembly GCA_041859005.1 of Ignavibacteria bacterium. Lineage (GTDB taxonomy): Bacteria > Bacteroidota > Ignavibacteria > Tepidaquicellales > Tepidaquicellaceae > CAIKZJ01. The sequence continues at coordinate 18,667 of JBHELA010000247.1, read as the reverse complement.
CATAGCTTCCAAGCAGAGGTTCAAGCAGTGACTTTGCCTGTTCGAGTTCGCTGACCGGAAGTCCGTTTTTGAAAAATGTCGCTGCAGCGAGTATTATCATCGCACTGTTTATAGCCCAGCCGATTATCATTGAAAAAAGCGTATCGTAAAATTCATAATCCAGCTGTTTCTTTATTACATCTTCGTTTTCAAGGTTCCACTGACGACTCTGTATTATTTCACTATGAAGGTATAAATTATGCGGCATCACAACCGCTCCAAGTACTGCCATTACGATCATTATTGAACCGTCCGGCATACTCGGTGTCACCCACCCCATCGCAGCACTTCCCCAGTCAACATCGGCTATGAACAGTTCATATATAAACGAGATTCCGATAATTGATACAAAACCTATTATATATTTTTCAATTCTTCTGTAAGAATTTGTGTACAGTAAAAAACTAACGGCTACAACCGTAATCAGCGACCCGATTTTAATTGGAATTCCGAACAGCATGTTGAGTGCAATTGCCGAACCGAGTATTTCTGCAAGAGAAGTTGAAATAGAAGCAAGTACTGCAGACCCTAATATTGTTCTTGAAACCGGTTTTGGAGTATTGAAAGTTGCAGCTTCCGACAAGCAAAGTCCTGATACGATTCCAAGGTGTGCAACATTGTGCTGAAGTATTATCAGCATTAAAGTCGAAAGCGTTACCATCCAAAGCAATGTGTATCCGAAGTCGGCTCCTGCAGAAATATTTGAAGCCCAGTTGCCCGGGTCAATAAAGCCGACAGTTACAAGCAGTCCGGGACCGATGTATTTAAAAATTTCAAGACCCCCGAAACCGGGTTTGTGTTCTCTCTTGTTCCTTAGGTCTTTTATGAAATTCTTTAAACCCATGTTAATCCTTGTTTACAGATTCTTCCTTTACGTACTTCAGCATCCAGAGCCCGAGCAGAAAGAAGGCTGTTAATGAAAATATTGCTAACTTCTGCGAACCTGTGAGCCATGAAATTAACCCGAATGTCAGCGGTCCTATCAGAGTTGATGTTTTTTCAAACAACGAATAGAATCCGAAGAACTCAGTCTTGATTTCAAAAGGCGTTAGCTCTGTCATCATAGTTCTTGATAAGCTCTGAGTCGAACCGAGAAACAATCCCGCAAACCCTCCGACTATAAAGAAATAATGGATACTCATTCCGCCCAGCACCATATACGAGTCAATATCAACGAATATAAAAATGAAAACCAGTATTGCAATCCAGAATAAGATATTTGTAATGATAGACTTTTTTATCCCGAGCCTGTCTCCGAGTTTTACAAAGATTAACGAGCCCAGCATTGCAGTAAACTGTACAAGTATAAAGAATATTGCAAGCTGTACTGTTTCAAACCCGAGAGTCTTTCTTGCGTATATACCCGAGAAAAATATTATCGTGTTTACGGAATCAATGTATAGAAAGTATGCTATCAGATAGTTCCTTAAATTCTTGTAGTTGTTTATACGCTTTATTGTATCCACTACTTTCCTGAAACCGTAAACAATATTTTCAAACGTTCCTGACCGTATAACCTTTTCTTTCTTCTTTTCTTTAAGGAATAAAAACAGTGGAAGTGAAAACACGAGAAAGAACAACGCAGTTATAAGGAACAATAGATTGTAATTATCTTTCAGCGGAAACACAAGCAGAACTGATATTAGCGAGCCTACATATCCGACAGCATAACCGTAAGAAGATACTTTGTTGTAGTCTTTCTCGTCAACCATGTCGGATATAAAAGCATCGTAAAAAGTTATACCTGTCTGAAACCCTATGTTTGAAAGGATAAACAGTACCAGCGCAAAAAGTATAGTACCCTCGCCCGTAAAATACATAAGTGTCGTGGGTATTATGCAAAGCAAGGTGAAGATAAAAAGATAATGTTTCTTGTTGGAGCTACGATCAGCAATGGCGCCGAATACAGGATTCAGGACAGCAGAGATTATCATCGATATATTTATACCCAGTGACCAGTATAAATCTCCGATTGGCTGTGCGGAACAGATAACGTCAGTGAAGAAAACAGCAAATACAAACGCAACTACTATAACAGCATAGGACGAGTTCGCAAAATCAAAAAGCGTCCATATAAAAACCTGCTGTTTATTTCTCATCCTCGGTTTTCTTAAACTCTATAAGCCCTCTGCCGGTTTTGCCAAGCTTGTTTTCTTTCTTCAATTCCGTGAGTATTCCGTCAAGGACTCCGTTAATAAACGTAGGACTTCTTTGAGAACAGTACATTTTTGCTATTTCAAGCGCTTCGTTAATCGATACTTTAGGAGGTATTTCGGGGAAGTATAAAAGCTCTGCAATACAAATTCGGATAAGAATCTTATCAAGTATAGAAACTCTTTCAAACTGCCAGTTGTCTATTTTATCCCTTACCATCAGGTCTATTGCTCTCTGGTGTTTCAGTACTGAGTCAATAAGTCCTGATGCGAATTCGTAATCTTCGTTTTCCTTTATATCGGAGATTAAGTCATTCTTTATTTTATCTATCGGCTCTCTTGAAATCTGATGCGCATACAACACTTCAAGTGCCTTTATCCTGATAAGTCTTCTTTTCTTTGACATTTTTTTAAAGAACTATAGTTTATGTTTTTATCTATACAAATATACTTAACCTATTCCTGAAAGCCAAAATAATAATACTGCAAAAGATTCTTTTATGCAGAAGTTAAGATAACTCTCGGTAGAAAGCGGAGTATCGGATGAGAATGCGTCTGCATTAATCTGATTGAACCTGCATAATTCTTTGGCTCTGAACAGATGAAAGTTGTCTGATATCAGTATCACTTTCTTATAGTTGAATCTGTCATAATACTTATCTTTCACAAAATGAATCTGTTCGTTTGTAGAATTCGACTTTGCCTCAACAAGCAGGTTCTTGGGGTCAACACCGTATTTTATGAGCTCATTTTTTGATACCTCTGCTTCAGTAAGCTCATTCGGCGAACCTCCGCCCGTGAGTATAAGTTTTGTGACGTATTTCTTCTCGTATATTTCATACCCCTTGTTAATCCTCTCCCTTAGCACAGGCGAAGGGCGGTTGCCTCCCCATACTGCGGCTCCGAGTATGACTCCCGCGTCGGCTTTCTTGACTCCTGTTGTGTATTTAGCCGAGTCGTCCGTGAAATTGTAAACAGCAAAAAGAGTTACGGAAAGTAAAACCACAAGAAACAAAAGCAGATATCCGAGATTATTGAACAGATGCATCTTTTTCGAGGATGAGAAATAAAGTACAATAAAAGATATTACCAGATACATCTTTATAAGGAAATATAAAACAAATAGAATTACCTTCTTTTCCTTATCCTGAAACGAGTATGAAAACAAGAGAATTGCTACATCCACAACAGATGCCGCAAGTAGTACTGCAAGCACACCCGTCCTGTATTTTTTCTTCGAGAAGATGTTTAAAAACAAAAATACAACAAGGATAAACGTTATTATACCCGTCATCAGGTTTCCTGTCATGTAAACAGAGTAGTTATCGAGCATAAGCTCCTGATTTGAGTATCTCAGATTAGTTAGTAAAAATTCCGAGAAAACAACAGTCAGCAAAACAAAGAACAATATGAAATTCTTGCTTTTAAACAATAATTGAAGATTAATTTATCGTAAGTAAATTAATAAAATATTACTTATTTTAAAGTGCTTAAATCTATTTTACAATCGAAATGTTTATTACGTTTGAAGGAATCGACCTGAGCGGTAAATCGACTCAGGCAAAATTACTGTACGATTATCTCAGAAGAAGAAAACACAAGGTTATTCTCGTCCGTGAGCCGGGAGGGACGTATACATCCGAAAGAATACGCGATATTCTTCTTGATAAATCTCATAAGAAAATGAATGCCCTGACGGAGTTCCTGCTGTTTTCAGCTTCACGTCATCAGTTAACAGAGGAAGTCATTAAACCGCATCTTCAAAAAAGATATATAGTTATCTGTGACCGTTATTACGACTCATCGACCGCTTACCAGGGGTACGGCGGAAAGATTGAAATGAGCACCATAAAAGAAATAAATAAAATAGCTTCAAATAAATTAAACCCTGACATCACATTTTTTGTTGATATAGATATGGCAGAATCTTCAAGACGCCGTGCTGCGATGAAAAAATCAAGGGACAGAATGGAAAGCAAGAAATCTGCATATTTTAAGAAAGTTATTGCAGGTTACAGAAAACTCGCAGTTTTAAATAAAAACCGTTTTGTAAAATTGAACGGCAGTAAATCAATTGAAGAATTGCAAACCGAAATTCTAAACACATTAAGGAAAAGGAACACAAATGTATAAAAACAGGAGAATGCTGTTAATCCTGATATCTCTGCTTTTTGCGGTTAACTCATACGCTCAGTATAAAGAGGATGTTTACGATAAAATAAACAGGAATATGGAAATATTCGGGGATGTCTATAAAGAAATTCTGCTTAACTATGTTGATAAGATAAATGCGGATAAGTTTTTCGAGGCGGGTGTTAACGGTATGCTCGGAACGCTTGACCCTTATACGGTTTATTACAGCGAAAACGACAGGGAATCTCTTGACCTTATTACCGCAGGGAAGTACGGGGGTATCGGAATAACAATCAGCTATCGTGATTCAGCACTTGTGATTGTTGATATTATGAACGGATATGAAGCAATGCGAAAAGGCCTTCGCAGGGGTGATATTATCAGAAAAATTGACGGAACAGACATAACCTCGCTGAATACTGAAACTGTAAGGAAACGTGTCCGCGGTACTGTAGGCTCTAAACTCTTAATGGTTATTGAACGCGATAAAGAACTTCTTGAATTTGAACTTACCCGTCAGGAGATAATTCTCAAGGATATCTCCTACTACGGTTTCTTAAAAGATACTGACAGAAATGTTGCATACATAAAACTCGACAGGTTTGGCACAAATTCGGCTACTGAATTTGAAAACGTGCTGAGAACTCTGAAATCTGAAAAAGATGTTCAGGGGCTTATCATAGACCTGCGTAACAACGGAGGAGGTTTTCTTAAGGCTTCAATCGATATGCTCAGCATGTTTGTTGAAAAGAATAATCTTCTTCTTACTACCGAAGGAAACAAAAGCGGCTCCGAAACAAAATACTTTTCAAAAGATTCGCCTCTTCTTAACAAGGATGTTCCGGTGGTAGTGATGATAAACGACGGCACTGCATCAGCTTCAGAAATCATGGCAGGTGCGGTTCAGGATTTAGACAGGGGAGTTATTGTAGGAACAAAATCTTTCGGAAAGGGTTTAGTTCAGAACATCAAAGAACTTGACTTCGGTTCAAATCTTAAGATTACTATCGCAAGGTACTTTACTCCTTCAGGAAGATGGATTCAGAGCAAGGATTATTTTCTCGAGAATAAACACGGTGTGTTCAATAATCTTGAAAGTTTCAGGAATAAAGAGTTTAAAACGCTTAACGGCAGACCTGTTTATGCGAACGGTGGTATAACGCCCGACGTTGAAATAAAATCTTCAGGAGAGAGCGATATTCATAAAGCTCTGCTCATGAAAGATATGTTTTTCAAATATGCGTCTGATTATGTAGCGAGAAATCCGGGTTTAAGGGTATTCAAAGCCACCGATGAAACTTATTCGGATTTTGTAAACTTCTTAAATGCCAGAAACTTTGATTTTAAGTCAGCGCCCGAAAAGAAACTGGATGAGTTAAAAAAATCACTCGCAGACAATAATCTTGATGGCAAGCTTTCAGATTATATTAATGCAATAGAGCAGACGATTAACACAGAAGAATCAACAGAGGTACAGAACGCAAAAGAAGAAATAAAGCAGGGCATAGAAGAAGAAATAAATAAAATGATAGTGGAGGAAAAGGAGCAGATAGAGGCAACTTTCAGCTCTGATAAGGTTCTTCAGGAAGCTATAAGTATTATTCTCGATACGCAAAGATATAATTCAATCCTGGGAATTAAATAATGAAACACGGAATACTCGGTGGCGGCCAGCTTGCAAGAATGATTATAGAGGAAACCTCGAAGTACGGTTTTGAGTATATCATTTACAGCGAATCTCCAAATTCTCCCGCTGGAAAAATATGCAATAAGGAAATAGTTGGGAAGTTCAGCGAACTTGATAAACTAAGTGAATTCGCTTCTCAATGTGACCTCATCACACTCGAAAATGAATTCATCGATAAACAGTATATAGAGCATATTGAGGCATCAGGTATCAAATGTTTGCCGGGCTCTGATATTGTAGGATTAATTCAGGATAAGTTTATACAAAAGATGAAGTTAAAGGAACTTGGCATTCCTGTTCCCGAATTCGAAGAGGTAAATACTGTAGATGATATAAAAACTTTTGCGGAAAAACATAACTATCCCGTTATTCTTAAATCGCGGACAATGGGCTATGACGGCAAGGGTAACTTCAGGATTGATAACGAAGATATGATTAATGAAGCATTCGATGTTCTCTCAAAACGCGGTAAACTTATGTGTGAGAGTTTTATTGACTTCAGAAAAGAACTCGCTGTTCAGGTTGTGCGCAGTGTTAACGGTGAAGTTAAAATATATCCCGTCGTTGAGTCTATTCAGAAAGACCACATCTGCAGCATTGTAAAAGCATCAAAGAATTTTGATAGTAAATACACAAAAGCTATATCCGGCATTGCAGTTAAGATAGTGGAAAGTATTAACTATGCAGGAGTTCTGGCTGTTGAACTTTTTGTTATGGATGATGGTACGCTTTATATTAATGAACTTGCACCTCGAGTGCATAATACAGGACACTATACAATTGAAGGCTGTTACGTCTCACAGTTCGAGAATCATGTTCGTGCAATCGCAGGACTGCCGCTTGGGTCAACAGAGATGATACATCCATGCGCAGTAATGATTAATCTCCTCGGTAACAGGGACGGCAAAGCAAACCTAGAAGGATATTCCAATCTCATACAAGATAAAGATGCGTTTATTCATTTCTACGGCAAGGATGAAACCCGCGTCGGCAGAAAGATGGGGCACATAACTCTTGTAGGAAACGATATGGCGGATTTATTGTTTAAAGCTTATAAGTATCATTCCCAAATTAAATTTTAAAATGAGATTTAATCTTAAATATAAACTTCTTTTTGGATTTTTGCTTTTGTCGTTTTCCGTTAATTTTTTAATTTATTGTAAGAGCGAAATAAAGCAGGAAGTGGCCGAAAACAAAACAGCTGTCGTTCCACTCGACTCAACAGATAAAACTAAACAGTATATAAAGAATAATTTGAAAGATTTAAGCGATGTTTTTAAGCTTCATTATGATGCATCGGTCATAGATACTCATAATGATTTTCTTTATCAGGTCTTTAATAAAGGTGCTGACCTTGGTAGAAAGGATAATTTTACAAACTCCGGTCTTCCCCGCTTTACGGAAGGCGGCGTTGATATGCAGGTGTTTGCAGTCTGGATTCCAGGCAGTGAAAACAAGCGTGCATTCGCTTTCGCAAATGAACAGATAGCACGTCTCAAAGATTTCGAAAGTAAGTATTCTAATGATTTTGAAATAGCTTATTGCTACGATGATGTTGTCAGGATTATGAATACTAAAAAATTCTGCGGCATGCTCGGTATTGAAGATGGTGTTGCAGTACTTGGTGATGTTGATAACGTGAATAAGCTTTATGATGCAGGAGTCAGGTACATAGGTCTCACGTGGAATAAGTCGAATAAAATCGGCTCTTCCGCCCGTGATGAATCCGAAAAGGGAACGGGTAACGGATTGACTGATTTTGGGAAGCAGGTTGTAACAAGAATGGAAGAACTTGGAATGCTCGTTGACGTTTCTCATTCGGGTGAAAAAACTTTCTGGGATGTGATTGAACTGTCTAATAACCCTGTGATTGCTTCGCATTCAAACTGTTATGCTTTGAACCCGCATTACAGAAACCTTAAGGATGACCAGATTGTTGCAATAGCGAAAACAGGCGGTGTAATAATGGTGAACTTCCTCGATGATTTTATAAACGAGAACGGAAAGTTTAACCGAGTTGCTAACTACAACGCACGGTACGGAAAAGAACTCAATAAACTATACAATGAGTATAAAGACGATTTGGTGATGTTTAATGTAAAGCGTTTTGAGTTTATGAAATCTCATCCCATTGAAGGCGGTACTTCGCTGGATGATCTCATTGATCATATCGACCACATCAAATCTCTTGTTGGCGTAGATCACATCGGCATTGGTTCCGATTTTGACGGGGGCATTGTTGCGCCGAATGAAATATACGACGCGACTTGTTACCCTGTTATTACAGCAAGGCTCTGGGAAAGGGGATACAATGAAGATGAGATTCGGAAAATACTCGGGGAGAATTTTCTGAGAGTACTAAAACAGGTTTGCAGAAAATAATATTAATTATATGGAAAAAGAAGATATTGTAAAGACTTTTGCTTCATCGGTTGATAAGATTGATGAGAAAAAGATTGACGAGGTAATCAGTAATGAAAAGGCGTTTGAGGAAAAAAGAAGTAAGCTTAATCCTAAAAAGTTCTTTATGCTCTTTAAGCAGGTTAAACTCGGATTTGAAATGCTTAAAGATTATAAAAAGAAGAACTATAGAAACGTCCCCTGGAAGGCAATCGCTGTCATTACTACCGCCATTGTGTATTTTATAAATCCACTCGACCTTATGCCTGATTTTCTCGGCGTTATAGGATTTACAGACGATGCCATCGTTCTGGCTTTTGTTTTTAATTCGCTTCGTGATGAGCTTATCAAGTACTGTCTGTGGCGCGGCTTGAAGCCGGAGGATTATTTTTAATGAATAAAAATGTCAGAATACTTTTTATTGGCGACGTTATCGGTGTTCCCGGCTTTAATATCGTAAAGCTTGTTCTTCCTGGATTAATCGAGAAAGAGAAGATAGATTTCGTTATCGCAAACGGCGAGAATATTTCAGAAGGCATGGGTATTCTTAAACGCGATGCTGATTCGCTCCTGTCACTGCCTATTAACGTTCTTACAGGCGGTAATCATACACTCGATAAAATACAGTCGCATAAGTTCATTGATGAATCGCAAAATATACTGCGTCCCTTAAACTATCCCAAAGGTGTTTACGGAAACGGATATGGAATATTTAAAGCATCAAACAAAGATGTTAAAGTAGCGGTTGTTAATCTTATTGGACGTGTGTTCATGAAACCTCTCGAGTGTCCGTTCAAGGCGTTCGACCGTCTTTATGAGAAAATTAAAGAGGAAGTTAAAGTAATATTTATTGATTTTCACGGTGAAGCAACATCCGAAAAGATTGCGTTCGGCTGGTATGCTGACGGACGTGCGTCTGTTGTTGTCGGAACACATACACATGTTCAGACAGCTGACAGCCGTGTTCTACCGAAAGGCACAGCTTACATTACCGATGTCGGAATGACAGGTCCTTATGAATCAGTAATAGGCATGAAAACCGATGCTTCAATCCGCAGGTACATATTCGGTACACCTCACAAACACGAAGTCGCCGAGGGCGACGTACGTTTTGCAGGTATCATAGCCGACGTAGATTCCGAAACAGGAAAAGCAAATTCCATAAAACGAATACTATACCCGGATTTCTAAATCTATTTTATGTGTCATTCCCTCATGATCTTAGAGGGAATCTCATCTTCACCCTTTCTTCCGAAACTCCTGTTTGGGAAGACGTAATCATGAATATATTAATGTTGTATAATAAGTCCGTTAGTCGTGTAGCGACGCCATATCAATAGCCAATTGAAATGTAAATTAACAAAGTCCCATGGCCTGTCTGCAGCGGGCAGGGGCGACATATTAAGAAATAATGGGGATTAAAGTCTTAAAAATACCGCTTTATTATTTGTTAAAAGTATATTTAAATCGAACTATTATAGTTTTTTCTTCACGTGATTTCCCTAAATACATTGTTGAATAAGGAATAGTTCGTTCCTCAGAATCCGGACCAAAATTATATTCTTCTGAATATTCATTTGTTTTTAAAACAAATTTTTTGTCGATGTTGAAAGTTAATCGTGAATCTTTTAACGGAACTATTTTTATCCATTTATCTACATGAAATTCATTATCATAAGTTATATAATTTAATGAGACAGAGTCAAAATACCAACCCTCATCACTAATAAGATATGTTACCTTTATTTCTGCTTCATGAATAGAAGTTGATGAATCACCTAATAATTCTAATTTAATAAGGTATTTTAATGTCTCATTATTCTTCTCGATACGTAGAATTTCGAATTTTTTAAATTCGGATAAATAATCAAACTTCCATCCCGGTATTTTATTGCCTATTAAATCATTCTTAATTTTTTCTTGCTCTGGTTCTAATTCTTTTAATGTGTTAATTCTTGCACTGACTTTTTTGTTAATTGGTAAGTCACCCATACTTGTTAAACCACAATTTAAGTTATTTTCGGAAAATGAAGTGGTAAATAACTTTAAATTATTTTTGTCTTTGGTATACTTATTCTTGTAAGAATCATACTTTATACTTGCTCTTTCATTACATTCTTGAAAGGTTTTAATAATAGGTGAGGCTATTTCGTCAATCTTTTTTCTGGCTTCACCTCTGTTTTGGAAATTATAGGAGTCAAAATTATTCAAAAACCCCTCTTTCGTTTTACTTAAATCTTCACTATACTCTTCAGCGCAATCACAATAATTATTGGCAGCTTTTTTACCATCCTTAGTTGGATCATTCCTAATAAAGAAGATGAAGATGAATAATGAAAATACAATAGCACCACAAAGGAACAAAATGGTTTTCATATTTCTCTTATACCAAATATCAGCACGATTGAAAAAATCGACAAAATCAAATGAGAAAACCTTTGAATCAAAATTTGTTTTCTGAGTATTTAATACTGCTGACTTCTGATTAATGAATTCATCTTCAGTTATTATGTTTTGTTCTTTTAGTTTTCCTAATTTTTCAAGCTTTGAAATTGTGTCGGTTGAATCTTGCATAACTGGACTTTTGCCGGAAGTTACTTTTTCTATCATAAATCCACAACCAATTAATATTAAAACCTCACCAATTATTGTTAATACTGCACCATATTTAAGAGTTATGCCTAATTTATCAGGTGACCACCCTAATTCTTTTTTTAGATTTTCTGTAAAAGAAAAGTATTTATAAGCAAGAATTATTGTAGTAAAAATTGTATTTAGTCCTCCAACAAGAAGTATCTTAACTATTTCATTTCGCTTATAAAAGCTGTAAAATGCAAAAATAAAAATGGCGGCACCTATTGGAACAGAAATAAGAATTCCACCAATATCTGCACCACTCAAGGTTTTCTTTCCAAAACAATCAATTTCTATCCATGGCAAGAAAAAACAAATTATGACTATAGTTGCTCCGACGACACTCAAATATACCGAGCTGTCTTTTGAAATGTTTAAATTTGTATTTGAATTATTTTCTATGCTCTCCATAAGAATTAAAATTAATTTCTGAAGAATTAATTTGATCAGTGTTTCTTTGTTTAATTATTATGTATTTATATAAAAATACAGTCATCTGGGCCAAAAAACATATAAACAGCTCTTGTTCTATTTTACAAATTCTATACTTGTTGTAAATCAGTGGAAATCTTATTATATCAGTTCTTTTCAGCCTGCCTGCAGCAGGCAGGGACGGCATATTAAGAACAACGAGAATGCATTTCATTATCAGAAAGTATGCCAATCTCTTGCCCTATTTTATCAGCGTCATCCTCTTTGTTTCAGTATAATCACCTGATTGTATTTTGTAGAAATATATCCCGCTTGAAAACTTTGACGCATTCCATTGTGTTTCGTGCGTACCTGCTTGAAGTTCATCATTTAAAATCATTTCTATTTCTTTGCCCATAATATCATACACAATGATTTTCACCAATCCCGCTTTTTGTATTGCAAACTTTATGTTTGTTGTCGGATTAAAAGGATTCGGATAGTTCTGTATTACATAGTAATTTCCCTGTTTAGCGTTTGTATTTTGGTTTAAATTAATATTAAAGTTTTCTCCTCCGTCTTTTGCGTTATAAGCTTTGACTCTTGCAGGTTCGGCTAAATATTTAGAGTATATACTAGTAGAATTTGATTTAAGGTTAGTTGCTGCAAGGGCCTTGGGTGTATATTCCTCTTTATCAATATAGGTCTCATGTTTTCTAAATTTTACACCCGATATTTGGGATTTTGAATTAATATTAAGTTTAGATGTTACTGCAAGGTTATCCTCTTTTGAATATGAGACAGAGGAAATATCCTTTTTATTTACTGCTTGTTCTCCCCTATTTATGTTTTGTGAATAGGATATAGAAGCAATGAGTAATAATATCGCAATTGCCAGTGAGGTATTCATGTTAATATAATTTTAAAGTTAAGAAATTATTTATAAAAATTCGTTTTTATATTCTATATTTATTAGCTTGTACAATTTAATTAATTCCTACAATTGCAGAACACAAATTTAATATTCCCACACACATATATGAAATAATTTTTTAAAAGTCTTTAATAAACTAATTTATTCCTATACATAATCAGCATTGGCTATTCTTCAAGTTTATATAAACCTGTTGTTGTGCCAAGATATAATGTTGAAGGAATAATGTTGGAAACGCTTATACATGTCCCGTATACGTTATTTAGCGGATCACTTAATTTTTCTATTGTATTTACATCTGTAATTTTATAAACGTCCCCACTCAAACTTGTCAAAAAAATTACAGAATTGTTATTTGTGTTATCAATAGCTTGAGTGAAAACGTATCCTTGGTTTAGTTTATTGTTTATATTGAGATTAACCCAACTCTCACCGCCATTTTCACTTTTATAAGTATTTTCCTCCATTGTTCCTAAAAACAAAAACGTTGGTTTTCTCATATTACACAAAAGGGAATATATTTTAAGGTTACTTAAACCAATATTTATAGGAGCCCAAGATGTCCCGTAATTTGCCGATTTAAACACTCCTGCATTAGCAGTACCAGCATAAATAATTGCTTTGTCTCCTGAATTATCAATCGCAGTACAAGTGATAGATAAATTATTTAAACCAGCTTTAACAAAAGTATTCCCATTATCAAAACTTTTATATAATCCTCTTGATGTACTAATGATTATAGCTTTGCTTGGAGTCTCGTCAAGTAAGATTGAGTTAACATTAATCTTATTTTCTAATACCACTTTATAAAAACTGTTACCACCTAAATTACTAATTATCATACCATCGCTGTAACCCACATAAATATTATTTAAATTAAATCTATCTATAGTAATGCAATTAATTGTATTTTGTGTTTTAAATAGTAAATCCCAGGTTACTCCCGCGTTTGTTGTACCATATATTCCTTCCTCTTTAATTCCGACAAAAACAATATTTTTGTCGACTGGGTTTACAGTTATACAATAAACAGATTTACCGTCGAACCCTAAAGGAATCCATTCATTAGCAATTGTTGTCCCACTAAAAAACAGAAAAAATAAAATTGGGAAAATTATTTTAGTCATGATTTATCATGTTTAAACTTCAAGTAGAGAATATGTCTTAATACATTCTCTACTTGATTTAAGAAACCTATTTTAATATAAAATTGCTTTCCTTAAAATTAAAATCAATATTTGTTCTTTCTGTAGGGTTGCCTGCATTATCTACATTTGTAACTAAATCATATATGCTAAGAGTAGCGGTACTAAATCCTTTTACTACCTTAACGTCAAATGGTGCATATATTGTAATTGATTTACCGGGTAGTACTTTTTGGTTTTCATCCCAAAGTGGTGCATTCTGAATTACAGTTAATACTTCTGGGGGAGCGCTAGTCATATTCGTATAATATTTTCTAAAGAAAATACTCCAGGCATTGTTAATTTTGGGAACGTCCAATTTCCTAAAATCTTTTCCGGAAACTGTTATACCAACATCACTACCATTAAATTTAACAATGTGACCCGTATTATTAGTAATTTTAATAGCAAATGTAACCGCCATCGGATCCGAGAAATCAGCCAGCACATTATATATAGGTTGCTCGTATGTTCGTGTCCCATCACTAACAGGGTATTTTGCAGACAAATCTGGGTAGAGACTTACATTCGATTCATTTATAGCCTCAACTTCTACAGTTACACCATTTTTTGTGACAGATTTATCTGCATCAGAAACAGGCACTAAAGTAGTGATTTTTATCTCTACGGGTTTTGAAGGTGTACAAGAAAACATAGTGATAGCCACTATGAAAACGACAAAAAGAGTGAAAAGTTTTTTCATGAGTTTTATATTTAAATTAATAAAAAAGGACGCTACTTACATTACATCCCGCTTAGAGGTACTGGTATACCTTGCACGAAAGATATAATAAAGCGCGTCCATTTCTGGACGCAACTTTACGCATGTTCTTCGTACAATGAAAATTACCAGTTTTCTAAGCAGAACATAGCAAAAAGCTACGTTAAAATCCTATTTATAAAGAACGAATATTCATAATATCATATCTTCTTATCCGATTACAAACATTAGTCATAGTATCTATTTAAAACACAAAAAGCCAAAGCAAAATAACGGAATATATATCCGTATATCAACCTTTGACCCTTATGTTTTTTCTTGCATTTAAGTTTTTATTAATATATAAAAACTTGCCCTGTTTATAACTTATTAATAAATATTGAATATTGCAAGTTATTTTTTATTGGAGATGGACATATTTTTCGGAGAACGGGCATTACTTTAAATGACGTTTGAATCTGAAGATAATATGTAGAATATTCTCAAGCTGGAAGTACGCCACGTCGCATCTGCGACTTGAGTTACACTGTTTACTTAATATCATAGTTGAAACCGAAGACAAAAGACATAATATACTCAAGCTGGAAGCTTGAGTTACAATGATTACTTAGTATCATAAAAGTGTTTCAACCAGAATATCTTCATCAATTTCTTCCCAGTGGATTCCGATTCCTTTACCTATTAGTCCCCAGTTTTTACGCTGTTTTTCATTTGCGTCTCTCAGTTTCGGAAACCATTCAAGTGGAATGCCTATAATTCTTCCGTCTGAAAGTTCTATGTTAATCATATGCTTTTCAAACTTTATATTTTGTGCGAAAGGTATGGTTTTGCTATTTATAAAAGTATTCATCCCAATATATGTTATACAAAATATTTCCTATAATGTTTTGCTGTTTCTATAAAATATAATATTTCTCTCTAACTATTTATATAAAAATTAATAATAGTTAATCCTTATTACTAAAACCGTTTAATCAGCGATAATCGGTACAATCCGTGAAAATCTGCGTTCTATTAAATCTGTCCTCATGCACGTTTTAATCAGTGTAAATCATAATAAAATCAGTTCTTTTTGCGTGCGCTCTTTTCTATAACCTCTTCCTTTGGCGTCACGGTTTTTTCATTATAATTGAAATTCTCATTCAATTATACTAATTTATTCCATGACCAAATCCTTAATCACGGCATTATTTATTTTCATCTTCATTTCAGCTATGACCGGCTGTGATTCTTCTACTACGCCCGTTCCTGCAAACGGTGTCATTAAAGGCTTTGTCAGGGATTCCTCATCAGGCGCGGGAATTAAAGATGTTACTATATCCGCAATACCTTTTATTTCATACGCAGTTACCGATTCCTCAGGATACTTCAGTATGACAGGGGTTAACAGCGGGACTTACACTTTATCAGCAAGAAAACAGGGATATTTAACTAAAAGAACTTCCGTTTCAGTCGATAACAACACGGTAAATGTAAATCTGTCACTATTCTTCTCCAACCTCTATATTTTCAGCAATAAAGTATTAACTGAATATTTCAACCAGAATACTCTCAGTGCAATGAATCTATTTCTCGGCGAAGTAGTGAATGAATCCGGTACGCAATATGATATGCAGCTTCGCGATTCAGCAGGCACGAGCAATAACTTCTATCTTCGTTCCGGCGACCTTACCATGAGACTTGCAGGATTTCAGACAAAGTTCAGTACTGCTTTGAAAAATCCCTTAAACAATTCATATACTTTTACTAAAGAACAGTTCGATACGCTTTCAAGATACTATACGGCCGACGGAAACATAGATCCCGCAAGAGATTTCACGGAAGACAGGATACCTTCTTTTAATCCAACGCCAAACATGCCTAACAGAGTTTATTCATTCTGGCTTAAAGGAAGAAATTTATCTCCGCCCGCTTATGGTATGTTCTTTCTTAATTATTCATTCGTAGATACTGTCGCACAGGATCAGTTCAAACTTATAATCGATGTTAAGGTTAATCGTGGCGGTCTGAATTTATTTAATCCTAACGAGTAAAATATGAACACGACTTTTCATAAACTGAACTTTACAAGGAATGAAACACGCGTGCTCTTGCTTCTGCTTGTTCTTCTATTTGTTGGCTTTGGACTTAAGCTTTTCGTAAATCATTCTTCGGGTAAAAGTAACTTCGATTATCAGAAAGCAGGAAAAATATTCTCGCAAAATTCTGGCATGCAGATTAATGACACTAGTCCGCTTAACTCGTCAACCATCGTTCCTGACGATACTTTAAAAACAACTGATTCTAAAGGAAAGACAAAAACGAAGAAGGGCGATAACCTTGCAGAGAAAAGTATTAATATCAACACTGCTTCTAAAGAACTGCTTACTCAGCTTCCCGGTGTTGGTAATTCCACCGCTGATAAAATAATCGAATACCGCGAAACTCACGGCAGCTTTAAAAGAATTGAAGATATCATGAAAATTAAAGGTATCGGTCAGAAGAAGTTCGATAAAATGAAAGTTTTTATAACTGTAGAATAAAAATATAATTTGAATAATTTACTAATTGAATACTCGGGTACCAAGATAAGACTGCTTCAGTTTAATTCAGAAAGAGTTATATATCTCGACCAGCTTGAATTTGTTGATTCAGGTTTCTTCTATCTTGAACCGAAAGTGAACTCGAAAAAGGTCTCTGAATTTACGGAGCTTCTCGTCTCTCATCTTCGCAAGCATAATATTATAGCGGATGCAATAAAGCTTGTTCTTGATTCACGGCTTGCGTACATAAGCTGCATTCCGCTTGAGTTTTCAGATGAAGCAGAAAACATAAACTCAAGTCTTATATGGGAGCTGTCCAATTTTTATCCCGAGAATTATAAAAACTTCAAGATAAACTTTCAGAAAATTAATCAGGATAACGAAGAGCTTACTTTTCTCGGAAACACTCTTATTATAGCATACCATAAAAACATCGCAGAAGTTACACGCAGAATTTCAGAAGTATCATCGCTTAAAATATCGGGAGTCAATTTTGATGTTTTTACCGCAGGCAGTTTTATTTCTAAAAACTATGCAAAGAATTTTGTTTCTATCTGTGTTAGGAATGACCGTGTAGATATGTCTTTCTACATTAACGGTGCGGTCTCCTTCTTCATGCCCGTTAATGTAAGGGAAAGCAATTTTGACGTAGTACTTGAAGAGCTGAAGAAAATTCTGCTCCTTCCAGGCTATGAAGAAATTAAAGATATCTTTCTTTACGGTGAAGATAAAGCGCAGGCATTATATAGCTTCCTCGAAAAGGCAAAGCTTAAACACAAAATAAGTCTGGCAGACCCGTTTGAAATATATAAACCCGATTCGCTGTTTCTTGAAAACAGATCTGATAAGCTTCAGTCACATTCTTTCACTTCTGTTTTTGGATTGCTGTAATATGAGAGTGATATCAGGTTATCTTAAAAGCAGGGTCCTTTCAGTTTCTAAGTCATCACGTAATATAAGACCCACTACAGATAGGGCGCGGGAGACCCTGTTTAATATTATTTCCAATTCCATCGACCTTGATGGATGCAGAATACTCGACCTCTTCGCAGGGTCGGGAAGCTTCGGTATTGAGTGCATTTCGCGAGGCTCTGAGTTCTGCTGTTTTGTTGATAAAGATACTGAGTCAGTAGTGAAAAATATTAATACTCTTGAACTGAATGAAAATACCAGGGTCGTTAAGTCGGACGCAGTCTATTTCCTGAAGAATAATTCAGATGAGAATTATGATATCACATTCGCAGACCCTCCGTATGACTATAGAAATTATGATAAACTGCTTGATAACGTCTCAAAGCTCGATACTTACTTTATTCTTGAACATTCGGAAAAATTTATTAATATTGAAAAGTATAAAGAATATCGCGTTAGCAGAAAAGAAATCGGCATTACATCATTTAGCTTTTATAACTTTTTAAAGAATGAAAAATAACAATAAAAATATCGCAGTCTATCCGGGTACGTTCGATCCTATTACAAACGGTCATCTTGATGTAATCGAGCGTGCATCTAAGCTTTTCGATGAAGTCATCGTCGGCATTGCACATAACATAAACAAGAACCCATTGTTCTCAAAAGAAGAAAGAAAAGAACTTGTGCTTGAAGTAACGGGCAAGTACAAAAATGTAAAGGTTGAGGTTTTCAGCGGATTGCTCGTGAATTTTGCCGTGAAGAAAAAAGCTAAAGTTATCATTAGGGGATTACGTGCTATTTCTGATTTCGAATATGAGTTTCAGATGTCATTAACAAACAGAAAACTCGCTCCTCAGGTGACCACTGTTTTTCTCATGCCAAATGAAAAGTACACATATCTGAATTCTTCTCTGGTAAGGGAGCTTGCACGGTTCAA
>JBHELA010000125.1:0-25562 GCA_041859005.1 Ignavibacteria bacterium | reverse complement strand
CGTTATCGTTCTTGCAAAATATGTTTTTCTTGTTCCTATTGAGGGCAGCTTTGCTCTGCTTGTTCTCGAAAGTATATTGTTTCTAATTACATCATTATCGCTCGGAATATTAATCTCAACAGTCAGCAATAATCAGCAAACCGCTTTAATGATTTCTCTTTCTGCTTTAATGCTGCCGACTATAATTCTTTCAGGCTATATCTTTCCGATTGAAAATATGCCTCTGCCTTTGCAGATAATAAGTAATATAATACCGGCAAAATGGTTTATCATAATAGTGAGAGGTATTATGCTGAAGGGAATTACATTTGATTATATCTACGTCGAAACCCTTGTCCTTGCAGGCATGACGTTATTCTTTATTTTATTAAGTATTAAGAGATTTAAAATCAGACTTGAGTAAATGAGAACAATACTTATAATATTAAGAAAAGAATTTCTTCAGATATTCAGGAATAAAGCAATGATACCGTTGATTTTTTTCCTGCCTGTCATTCAGCTTCTCATCCTTTCAAATGCAGCTACTTACGAGATTAAGAACATTAAGTTCAACGTCGTTGATTTTGACCAGTCGCATTTCTCGCGTGAGTTGACATCAAAGTTTACAGCATCAAATTATTTTGTCTTAAACGATGTATCCTTTTCCGTTGAAAAATCAGAAGAGAGCTTTAAAAAGAATCAGTCTAAATTAATTATTCATATACCAAAAGATTTCGAGAAGAACTTCAGGTCTGCGGGTTTAGCTGAAATACAGCTTGTAATAAATGCTGAAGATGGGTCTGCCGCAGGAATAATTAATAACTATGCATCAAACATCATACGTCAGTTCAACATCGATAAGGGTTTAGAGTCGTACGTGAAAGCTGACCCGGTTTCTGTGATTAATGTAAATTATGCCAACTGGTATAATCCCGAGCTTGATTACAAAACATACATGGTTCCCGGAATACTCGTTGTGCTTGTTACCATGATAGGTGCTTTCCTTTCAGGAATGAACGTAGTAAAAGAAAAGGAAATCGGAACAATAGAACAGCTTAATGTTACGCCTATTAAAAAATATCAGTTTATAACAGGAAAGCTTCTTCCTTTCTGGATTATCGGTATGGGAGAGCTAATGTTTGGTTTAATTCTTGGTATTCTTGTTTTTAAAATACCTCTTCTTGGAAATCCCCTTGTGATATTCATGCTTGCATCGGTATATCTTGTAGTGGTACTCGGTATGGGGCTTCTTATATCAACACTTACCGATACTCAACAGCAGGCGATGTTTATAGCGTGGTTCTTCCTTATCCTTTTCATACTCATGGGCGGAGTATTTACTCCGGTTGAAAGTATGCCTCAATGGGCACAGACCATAGCATTCTTCAATCCTGTTGCGCGGTTTAACAGTGCGATGAGAATGATAATGCTGAAAGGCTCAGGTTTAAAAGACGTTCTTCCTGCCTTTTATTTCTTTATTGTTTACGGAATCTCATTGATGTCCCTTGCAGTCTGGCGGTACAGGAAAACAGAATAAAAGAGAAAAATTTCTGCTATTGTTTATAATTAAATTTAGCATTACATTATTTATACTACCCAGACAAAAAACAAATGGATTAGAAACTCTGGTTAATAATTTATGCTTGATTCTATTTATATAGTAGGATTTCCTCAAAAACACTTTCCAAAGCGATTCAAACCACTTAATCCAAAATCAACATCTTCAAACAATATAACAATCTCGAAAATATATACAGTTTACACATTGAAAATAAAATACGGATTTTATTTTTATAAATTGAATGTTCGGAATTTGCCGAATACAAAGAAATTAATTTTATTAAAATAATATTTACAACTTAATTAATTTTTATAATCAAAATTATAAAGGAGAAATTTGTATGAAGAAATTTATTATCTTAATTGTTTTATTTGTAATATCACTTCCTGTCATTTCATATTCGCAGGATGATAAAGTAAAACAAAATCCCTACATCCTTGATGGTGCTTTCGAAGGAGGCGGAGGAAAATATTATCTCAGGCAGCTGGGAAATGAAATTTTATGGTACGGTGAAGAGAATGCTACTTCACCTTCCTGGTCAAATGTTGCTCACGGCGTTATTAATGGAAATATCATCACGGTAAAATGGGCTGATGTTCCAAAAGGTTCTATCATGCAAAGCGGAAGTTTGAAAATACGAATTGATTCAAATGATGCTATGATTCTGCTTGAGCAGGAAGGTGAGTTCTTTGCGACTGATTCGTGGACGCGTGTACCATAGAAAATAATCTCTCGTCTTTTTAAGTAAAGACCTATTAGGTAGTATCCTTATTTATTCTGATTGAAATATCAGTAGGTGGATTATTATAATCAAATTTGTAATATATGATTGAGATACTTTTCTTATTTCAATTCTCGAATCTGCTGTATCATAATAAATCAATTTGATTAGTGTGCCATAGTTAGATAATGTACTGGGTTGGTATGCACCAATCATGTAAATCTGCAAATAATTCCATTTAATATAACATTCACATTTAGTATAATTATTCGCTATCAACGATAAACTTAAAACAAAATAATATGAACTACGGGTATTCAAAAGAAACAAGTCTGTCCTACGATGCAGCAATTGAAAAAGCCACTGAATTGCTTAAAGAAAACGGCTTCGGGGTTCTTACTACTATTGACGTAAAAGACACACTCAAAAAGAAGCTCAACGTTGACTTTGATAAATACATTATACTCGGTGCATGCAATCCACCTTTTGCTTATGAAGCACTCAGCGTCGAAGATACAATCGGCTTGCTTATGCCGTGTAACTTGGTCGTTCACGAAAAGGACGGCAAGGTTAAAATCTCTGTGTTCAATCCTATGGTGATTGCTCAGGTGTCAGACAATCCAAAGCTAAAAGAATTGTCAGAAAAACTTAACGATAAAATTCAAGCAGTTTTATCTCAAATCTAAATGTCTTTGAAGAAAATTGTTGTACTTACAGGTGCAGGTGTAAGCGCCGAAAGCGGATTGTCCACATTCCGCGATGCAGGAGGTCTGTGGGAAGGTCATGATGTCTATGAAGTTGCCTCTCCTCAGGGCTGGAATAAAGACCCGGAGGTTGTACTTCGTTTCTACAATGAACGGCGCAGACAGCTCGAAAACGTTCAGCCTAATGCAGCACACTTTGCCATCGCAAAACTTCAGGAAAAATATGATGTCTCTGTCATAACGCAAAATGTAGATAATCTTCATGAACGTGCAGGCTCGAAGAATATTCTGCACCTTCACGGTGAGCTTACAAAAGCAAAGAGTACTTTGCCTCCGTATAATGTCTATGATATCGGCTATGCTGATATTAATCCGGGTGATATATGCGAAAAGGGCGGACAACTGAGACCGAATATAGTTTGGTTTGGAGAACCTGTTCCTCTTATTACAGATGCTGCTACAATTGCAGGATCAGCTGATATCTTCATCGTTGTTGGCACTTCTCTTGTTGTATATCCTGCCGCAAGCCTTATTGATTACGTTAAAAGGGATGCACTGAAATACATTATAGACCCCAACAAACCTGATATAAACAGTTATCATAAAAACCTTGAGTTCATAACTGAAAAGGCTACGGTTGGAACTGTGCCTCTGGTTGAAAAGCTGTTGAGTATTTAAGATGTCAAAAGGGAAATTAAATATTCTTGTTGCAGGACTCGGTGCATTGGGCGGCTATTTCGGTACGTTCCTTGCAATGAATAAAAATCTTAATGTATGTTTTCTGTCAAGAGGGGACACTCTCAAACACTTCAAATCGAACAGATTATTCCTCAAAAGTTATAAAGGTTATGAATTGTTATTCAGTCCGATAATATCTGACAACATTGTTTCCTTCAAAAGGAAATTCGATTACATATTCCTCTGCACAAAATCTAAAGATACGGTATCTCTTGTTCCTCAGATTAAAAAAGTTATTAAAAAGAGTTCGCAAATTATTTCTCTTCAAAACGGTATCTATAACCACAGATTATTAATAAAGTCATTTGGGTCTAAAAGAACTCTGCAGTCAATCTGTAAAATAGGCGTTGAAATGGATGACAAATATATTATCCGTCATTCATCACTTGGGTTTATTCAGATTGGCGAAATGAACGGGAGGCTCAGCGGCAGGATAAAAAACCTGTATGCTATTCTTAAAGAATCAGGTATTGACGTAAGAATTGTCAATAATATAAAAGAAGAAATCTGGATTAAGTTTGCATGGAATGCAATCTTTAATTCATTAACGGGTATAAGCAGTGTGACTGTTGATAAGCTTTTCAGGTTCAGACAAACCGAAGACCTTATAGAAAAACTTTACGGAGAAATAAAACTAATTGCTGAATCACAGGGAATACGGTTTGGAGATATGGCTTACAGAAAAGTAATCGAAGATTCTAAAAAGCTGGATTCATTTAAAACATCTTCCTATCAGGACAGGCTTAAAGGCAAAACACTCGAAACCCCTTATTTTACGGATGAATTGCTGAGGCTCGCAGAAAAGAAAAGAATCAAAACTCCTTTGATGCATGCTGTCCATGCACTCTCGCTTGCTCTTTAGCTCTATACGTTCTTAAGCACTCCCGCATATAGCAGTGCGAGTATTATTACACCAAGTACAAGGCGATAAATTATGAATACCAGATTGCTTCTCGTTTTCAGATAGTTTATCAGGAATGCTATCGCCAGATAGCCCACTATTCCGGATACAATAGTTGATAACAATAATCCTATTACATTTTCGTGAAGCAGCTCTGCTCTTTCGCTGTAAAGTTCGTAAACACCGCTTAAAGCAATTGCGGGAATGCTTAACAGGAATGAATATCTTGCCGCTGTCTCTCTCTTAAGCCCGCAGAAAAGCCCTGCTGTTATCGTTACACCGCTTCTCGAACTTCCGGGTATGAGTGCAACCGCCTGCGCAAATCCGATAATAATGCCGTCCCACACTGTTATTTCTTTTAAATCTTTTCTGTGGTCCGCAATTTTTTCAGCTATGTAAAGCACTATCGCAAGTAATATCAGCGAAGCTGATATTACGTAAAGCCCTCTGAAATCTCCCTCAATATATTTCTTAAGTGTTAAACCGAAGAAAGATATCGGTAATGTTCCTACGATGATAAGTAATGAAAGTCTTGCGTATGGGTCTGAAAAGTTTCTTGTTTTAAGTGCGTTGAAAAAACCTTTTATTAATTCGGCAATATCATTCCTAAAATATACAAACGTCGCAAGCAGTGTTCCTATTTGTATTACTGCCGTGTATGCCGCTCCAGGGTCTTCCCATCCAAGTAAAGCAGGCACAACCCTTATATGCGCAGTACTGCTGATTGGAATAAATTCCGTGAGCCCCTGAATTATACCGAATAATATTCCTTCTAAAATCTTATCCATGTTTAAAATATATAAAATTCAATTCCAAGTCTAACGCCGAGCATGAAACTGCTTAGATTAACTGTTTCACCAGCAGCATTCTTAATCTCTTTGTCTGTCCCGTCTTTCAGGTTACCTGCAAATACGTTGCCGACATAACCGCTTATGTATCCTGCTAAACTACTTCCCATTTGAACCGAAAATGATCCCTCTGCCTTTGCGAGTAAACCGGTTGATGTAAAGATGCCATAATTGCTTGTGTATGACTTCGAGTCAAGGCTTGAAAAAACAGGACCCGCCGATACTCCGAATTTCAGGAAATAATATTCACCGGGGATTAAATAATTCGCACCGAGTAATATCTGATGATTTGTGTAATCAAATGATTGATTCGGATAGTCATCGACCTTATTGCTTTTCAGAAAATAGCTGTAGTCAAGTTTCACGGCAATCTTTGAAGCAACTTGTCTTTCAACCATTCCAAAAAATTCAAACCCGGTCTTAAAATCTTTCAACTTTCTGCTGTCGGCAACGTTATTGTAACCGGGCAGCTCATAGCCGATGAATGTGTTAAGCGATTTATTGTTTCCGTAAGCCGCACCCATACCGAGCGCAAAAGAAGTGTAATGCTTCGATTTGTTTTGCTTTGCAAAAGATACCGTGCCACCGTCCTGCGAAAAGCCTGTTCCGGTTATCAGTAACAGTAAAACAAATATTGCCGCCCCCGTAGTCTTTATGTGTTTTTTCATTTTTGTTCTCCTACGCGTCTATGTTTGCGTATTTTGCGTTCTCTTCGATAAATTTTCTTCTTGGTTCGACTTCTTCGCCCATCAGTATTCTGAACATCTTGTCAGCCGCTGACGCATTCTCGCTCGTAACCTGCAGTATTGTTCTTGTTTCGGGATTCATAGTCGTTGCCCAAAGCTGATCGGGATTCATTTCGCCGAGACCTTTAAACCTTGATATGTGAACCTTAGAACCTCCTTCGCCTGTTCCCGCTTCTTCTCCGTCAACAACAACCGATTTCTTATCGACTTTCAGTGCTTTCAGCATATCGTCCCGTTCATCCATGTCGTAAGCGTACATTTCAGTCTTGCCCTTCTTTATCTTGAATAAAGGCGGTTGTGCTATGTATAATTTCCCCGTGTCAATAATCGGTTTCATGTGTCTGTAGAAGAATGTAAGCAAAAGTGTCCTGATGTGTGAGCCGTCAACGTCGGCGTCGCACATAAGAATTATTTTATCGTATCTTACCTTGTTTTCGTTGTACTCTTCTGAATCGCCTATGCCCGCGCCTATTGCGGTAATCATTGAACGTATTTCCTCATTCTCATATATCTTATTCTTTCTTGCTTTCTCAACGTTTAGTATCTTTCCCTTCAAAGGAAGTATCGCCTGAAATCTTCTGTCGCGTCCCTGTTTTGCAGAACCTCCCGCCGAATCTCCCTCAACAAGATACAGCTCACATAGCGCAGGGTCTGTAAGCGAACAGTCAGCAAGCTTTCCCGGCAGTCCTGATATTTCAAGCGCATTCTTTCTTCTCGCTAGTTCACGTGCATGTCTTGCGGCTTCTCTTGCTTCGGCTGCTCTTACGCACTTCTCAAGAATCTTCTTTGCGACTGATGGATTCGTTTCAAGGTATTCGTTAAGCTGCTCGCCCGTTATGGATTGCACTATTCCTTTCACCTCGCTGTTGCCGAGCTTCGTCTTTGTCTGTCCCTCAAACTGTGGCTCGGGCACCTTTGCACTTATTACGCATGTGAGCCCTTCTCTGAAATCATCGCCTGTCAGCGTTAGCTTCTCGTTCTTTATTATTCCGTTCTTTAATCCGTAGTTGTTCAGCGTTCTAGTGAGTGCGGTTTTAAAACCTTCAAGATGCGTCCCGCCTTCAATTGTATTTATATTGTTTACAAAAGAAAGAATATCATCACTGTAAGAATCATTGTACTGAAAAGCTATCTCCAGTAGTATGTTCTCTTTTTCACCCGAAATAAATATAGGTTTTGATGTTATTAATTTTTCTCCTTCATCAAGATATTTTACAAAATCAACAAGTCCGCCCTTAAACCTGAATTCATCAGCCTTTCCCGTTCTTTCATCCTTCATAATTATCAGAAGGTCCTTGTTCAGATAAGCAAGTTCTCTTAATCTGTTTTCAAGCGTTTCGTACTTAAACACGGTATTCTTGAAAATCTCTTTATCGGGCATGAATGTGACTCGGGTGCCTGTTTTTTGTTTTACCTTACCTGTTTCTTTAACAGGTTTATCAGCAACGCCTCTTACATATTTCTGATAAAATATTTTCCCTTCTCTGTAAACTTCAACTTCAAGGTATTCGCTGAGTGCATTAACGACCGATACACCGACTCCATGAAGGCCACCCGATACTTTGTATGTATCCCTGTTAAATTTTCCTCCTGCGTTTAGCTGCGTCATTACTACCTCAAGCGTCGAAATCTTTTCAGTCGGATGCTTACCCGTGGGTATTCCTCTTCCGTTGTCTTCAACAGTTACCGAACCTTCCTTGTTAATCGTGAGAATTATCTTGTCGCAGTATCCGCCGAGAGCCTCATCAATCGCGTTATCTACAACCTCGTATGCAAGATGGTGGAGACCTCTCGATGAAATATCTCCGATATACATCGCAGGTCTTTTTCTTACATGCTCGAGTCCCTTCAGAACCTGTATATCTTTTTCTGTGTAGGACTGGTTGTCGTTGTTATTATTGTTCTTTGCCATGTTATATAATTTCAGTATTTAATGTTTTATACGAATACAATTTCTTTTATTATTGTCTTGCTCTTTATTCCCTGTAGCTCTGAGTTTAATTTCTTTATTATCTCTTCCTTTCGGTTGCTTAACTCAAACCTCCACACCGGATTCTCAACGCTGACTAAAAGCTTGTTGTTCTTTATTCCAGAAGGGGTTGCGAATTTAGAAATCGTTTCCCCGACACATTCTTTCCATACGTTGAATATCCTCAGCTCATTTTCTCTGTCCCTAACTCCGAGCACTTCGCTGATGTTGTTAATTTCGTCAGAAAGGCATGAAACCTTGTTGTCTCTTAATCTTGTGTTTATCCTTTTACCTGCCAATTACTTTTCCGTTTTCTATTTGAAAGTATTCTATCTCATCACTGCCGTAAAAATCTTTCAAGTCATTCGCATAGTCCGTGCTCGTTGTCGTCAGGAATATCTGTCCGTATTCTTTTAAATGTGATACAATCTTTGAAACCCTCGTAGAATCAAGCTCTGAAAGCAGGTCGTCCAGCAGAAGAACAGGTGAATTCTCCAGATTATCCTTCAGAAAATGATATTCCGCGAGCTTCAGCGCTATAACAAAGGTTTTATGCTCTCCCTGCGACGCAAAATTCTTCAGCTCAAAACTTCTTTTGTCTTTTCCGTTAACATTCTTGCTTAGACTGAAAAGGTAATCGTCCTTGTGTATCCCTGTTACCGACACCCCTCTCGCAACTTCCTCATTCATTCTCGTGTCAAGATTCATAAGGAATATATTCTTCAACTCATCAATTTTTGCTTCTGCATTCCCATCCGTTGAAAATCTGTCCGCATCCAGATAACTACTTACGTACTTTATTCTGGGTTCGTCTTCTTTATCGAGTAAAAATGAAAAACTCCTGTTAAAATACCCGCTGAACTTTTTCAGCAGGTCAAACCTTCTCCTTAAAATCTCGCCCGAGTAATCAGCCATCTTCTCGTTTATCGAGTTCAGCAGTGTTCTGAATTCCTTAGCGGGTATTGCGTTCCCGTTTAATTGGTTTTTAAGCAGTGCATTCTTCTGCTTAAGTATTCGCACGTAGCTCGAAAGAAAATCGAAATAAACCCTGCTCGTTTGTGCAAGCAGTATATCAAAGAACTTTCTTCTTTCCGACGGATTCCCGTACGTTATCTCAAGACTGTGCGGAGATAAAAATACTATCGGAAACCTTCCGAATATTTCACTCGTCCACCTTTTAACCCTTTCCTTATTAAGATGAAAAGTTTTCTTCTTTAAGATGGAATCATAATTCAGGTAAACATTGTATTCAGTCTGAACATCATTCTCATAAACACCCTCAACATCAAAACCCGAAGAATTGAATTTAACGCAGTCAGATTCCGAAGAATTTAAAAAGCTCTTGCCGAAAGATATGTAGGAAATTGCTTCGAGTACGTTGGTTTTTCCTTCTCCGTTATTGCCGTAGATATAGTTAAAGCTCTTATTGAATGTAAATTGCTGCTCGTCGTAATTCCTGAAATTTAATAATTTAATACTATTTAACAGCACCTTTTGTATCCGCTATCCGACTCTTACCGGCATTATTAATTCCATGTAGCTTTCTTCCGAAAGCGATGCAACCGGCAAAATGATAGACGCTTTTGCAGGTGCACTGAACGTGAACATAACTTCATCGGTTTCAATCTGAGTAAGACAGTCAAGCAGGTATGATACGTTGAAAGCAATCGAAAAATCGTCGGTTATCTCGTCGCCGTTGTTTGTCTTGAAATCGCATTTCAGCGTCTCTTCACCTTCTCCGCCTATTTCGGGGTTGTCCGATTTAATCTTCAACTCTTCTCCAGTAATCTCAAACTTTATCTTTTTCGTTACCGAATCCGTAAAAATCACAGCCCGCCTTAAAGCGCTCATCAGGTCGTACCTGCTCATTAGTAATTTCTTGTCGTTATCCTTTGGTATAACTGATTCGTAGTTAGGGAATGTATCGTCAATAAGTTTTGAGTAAACATGGAAATTATCCATCGTGCACTTTATCATAACATTGTCAAACTCAATTATTATATTCGAATCAGAAACAATCTTAGGCAGTAAGTCAACTGTTTTTATCGGGAGTATAAAGTTTTCATCCTTTGAATTTGTGTGCGAGAAATCAGTTGTTATAACCTTGCCGAGCCTGAACCCGTCAGTAGCAACAAACCTCAGCTCATTCTTTCTAAGGTCGATAAACACCCCTGCCATGTTTCTTCTTATCTCATCGTTCTTCACAGAGTGTTTCACTTTCTGCAGAAACTTCTTGAATTTGGCGCCCGATATATCAATCCTTGACATGTCAGACTTCTCCTGCGGAAGAGGAAAATCTTCAATAGGCTCACCGAAGAAAGAATATTTGCCGTTCTTTGAGTTTACTGTAATCTTGAATTTATCGTTTGACTCAAACTTTATCTTCAACTTTTCAGTAAGCTTCGTGAACGTGGCAACAGCAACCTTTCCGAGTTCTGTTACTGCTTTCTCGAGTTTGCTGAATTCCTTCTTAAGTTCTTCCGAAGGTATTGTGCCGACTTTTTCTTTAAACAGCCTGAATTCTTCCTTTATCCCTTCGAATGTTTCCTCTGGTAACGACCCTTTGTATTCAAGCACTTCCTTATTCTTGTCGTATTTAATCGAGTATAAATTTATTTCAGGTAATAATCCTTCTCCGCTCAGAAGCCCGAAAGTTTCCTTGCTGAAAGGAACACCCACGACCACAGATTCATTCTTTATAATCATTGCCTTAAGGAGTTCGAGCAGTTTTCTTGCGGGTACCGCAGTACCGCCGTCTTCTTCACCGTCAACATTCAAATCAGTTGTAATAAATGCCTCAAGGTCAGTCGAAACCATATTCAGATTATTTCCCGATAACTTGAAATATAAATTTGTAATAATCGGTAAAGTTGTATGTGAAGACCCCGGGACTACATAATTTAGTTTGTTTACAGCATTAAAAAACTTCTCGGCAGAGATAGAAAATTTCATAAAATATATATATTAAATTTTAAGAATTTTGTACGTTTATTTAGTGATTTTATCACTTTAACCTATGAAAATACCTAAAATAATCGATATTTACAATTTATAACAATCACCCCAAACCCCTTATTTCTAACCCTTTAAGCCAATTTCTTCACCCTTTTTCCTTTGCTGTAATAGCTTCAAACAAAGAAAAGATTTGTTAGGAATTGGTTCACAGAGCCCACTGAGATATTCACGGAGCTCACAGAGAAATTTAGGAATAAAAATCTGGCTTAAAAGATTTTACCACAATGTTCGTCTGCCTTTTCCTGCGTTCTATGCTATTAGCAATATGAAATCCTTTCTCTATCGGTGTCAATCATAATCAATACGTTCTTTGTTGTGCATATCTCTTATCAATAAAAAACTCTCTTCTTGAATATTATTCCACATTAATTATTACTAACTTTATTTATATAATATGTCATGACAAGTTTCACTAACATAGGTTTCGGAAGCTACAGAATCGATAACCGCATCGAAGAGCATTTCAATTCTCTGAAAAGAGCTATCGATTCGGGTATCACAACCATCGATACATCCGCTAATTACAGCGACGGCAGGAGCGAAATACTTATAGGCAACATTCTCAACGACCTCGTTGAAAATGGCAGTATGAAACGCGAAGATTTCTTTCTTATTACGAAAGGCGGCTACATGCAGGGCAACAACTATAATTTTGCACTAAAGAAAAAGGAGCAGGGAATTCCTTTTCCTGAAGTAGTGGAATTTGATAAAGGACTCTGGCACTGCATACATCCTATTTTTCTCGAAGACCAGATTAATCGCCAATTGTACAGGCTCGATCAGGCTGATAAAGGATACATCGACGTATATCTCCTTCACAATCCTGAATATTTCCTTAAATACGCGCGGAAAAACGCTTTCGACAAAGAAGAAGCCACGGAAACTTACTACAAACGCATTAAAGCAGCATTTGAGTTTCTCGAGGAAAAAGTCAGTGAAGGCAAAATAAAGTACTACGGAATCTCTTCGAATACTTTTACCGAAAACAGCATACTGTTTGACTTCACCTCGCTCGAAAAGGTGTATGAAATTGCCGTAAACATTTCGGAAAATCATCATTTCAAAATTATACAGTTTCCTTTTAACCTTGTGGAGTCGGGCGCATTTTTCGAAAAGAACCAGCTGCAGAATACAAAAACAGTGCTCGAATTCGCCAACGAGCACGGAATTACTGTCATCGTAAACCGTCCGCTTAATGCAATCACTGAGACAGGACTTATTCGTCTCGCTGATTTCAGCTCGGGTCCTTTTAGCAGGGAGGAGCTTTTAAAGTATCTTGAGGTTATCGCATCAATGGAAGAAGATTTTCTTACAGGCGCCGAAGCCAATCTTTTTCTTGAACCCGAAGATTTTATAATTCTTAAATCAAACTTTAACTTCAGCGAATTGCTGAAAAATTACTGGGAGAAATTTGGCTCAATTGAACATCTGAACGACTACATTGAATTTTCATTCTCGTACAGACTGCATGCACTTATGGACTTCTTCGATGAAAAAGTTAAGGACGAGCATTTTTCGGATAAATTCGATAAGTATGTAAAGTTTGTTTTCAAAGTCCTGAACCTTATCACAAACTGCTACAAAGAAAAAGCCGACCTGCGATCAAAGCATTTTCATTCAATAATTGATAAACACCTTGAAAAAGAATTTCAGCATCTGACCCTTTCTCAGAAAGCAGTACTGGTGATAAACTCCGTTCCGGGCGTGGATTGCGTTCTTGTCGGTGCAAGAAAAGAAACGTATGTTGACGATATAAAACAGGTACTCTTTTCTAAAAAAACGAAACAATATTCCGAAATATTTAGTAATATTAAGGAAGAAGTTTCAAAAGAATTAGAATAAATCAACGATGAAGTTTTCTGAAATAAACACGAACAAAAATAAGCTGTTACTGCTGGGGTTCCTTGCACTTTTGCTTTTAGTCCTCTTTGTCATTTACAGGTTAACCCTTCCCGAAGAAAAATCAGTTGTTCAGGATATTAATACAGTTTCCGGTAATGTCCTTTCGCCCGACGAGCTTAGAAGAATAATACCTCTGAAGATTGATTCCATTGCTTCCTTATTTGCAATCCGCAAAGAATGGGTAAAAGATCTGCTTGATAATTCAAGTTCAGAAAAGCAGACAAAAGGAAAGCAGGATAAAACAAAGAAACCCCCTAAACTCAACATTAATGATGTTTTATGGTTCTCGCGCGAAATAACGATTCCCAAAGACGTATCTTCATCGGAGTTTAATCTTGCGCTTAAAAATTCTTTATACGAACTGGACTTTGATTGCATAGGAACCGAAGACCCGCGGTCGCGAAACCTTCTGATAAATATCTACAACAAAAAAGATTCATCCCGTAAAACCATAGGTAACGTAAACCTCGTATTTTCCGATA
Source organism: Ignavibacteria bacterium (assembly GCA_041859005.1). Taxonomy (GTDB): domain Bacteria; phylum Bacteroidota; class Ignavibacteria; order Tepidaquicellales; family Tepidaquicellaceae; genus CAIKZJ01. Next base: position 11,996 of record JBHELA010000125.1, on the reverse strand, counting down.
ACATAAAACGCGAGTCTGCTGATATCTGTATGATAATCAACAAGGTGGAGGATAACTCAATACCCGATCTGGAAAAGCTTCTGGCGCTGCCCGATAAATTTTCCGTTGTGCTTCCCGATATCGTCTCGAGAATAGACGCTCAGACAGTCGTGCTCGATTCAAAGCGTGATTACGTCATCTTCGCGGATATAGGCACTGAGGATGATTTACTCGCTGAGTTCAAGTCTGAAATGACCTCAAAAGTCTGGCGCTCAAAGGTAAGGTCAATGTGCTACGAGTATGATAAAGCAGCAGCCGTAATACTGCTCAACCCGAAGAAAATTAACCCTTATGAAACCGACCTGCTTACGGAATTTGCAAGGTACAATTTAAAAGCATACAAAGATACTATACTCGTAAAATTTAATTCAGAGGAAAACAGCGAAAAGAAAATTAAAGCTTTCTTTAATGATATAGTAAACAGAAGTCAGAAGGGCGCAAGAAGCATCGTTTATCTTATAAACTTTAACAACGAAGACATGCAGGTTTTCAGAAACGAAAGCTTCAAGCTGAAACGCAAAGGATTCAGTTTCTTTACGCTTTCAGAAATAATGAAACGCAGACAGAAACAACTCGACCAGGAAGTAAAAACAGAAGTTACGGGATGACAGAAGAGCATTCCGCCCGGATGAAAACCGCACTGAAAGAAGCTGAAAAAGCTTATGACATGGGCGAAGTACCGGTCGGCTGCATAATCGTGTTTGAAAAGAAAGTTATTGCAAAAGCATTCAACCGCATCGAATCCCTTAACGATTCCACCGCTCATGCTGAAATGATGGCTCTGACATCTGCATTCGCATCACTCGAAAGCAAAGTCCTAAAAGGCTGTTCAATGTACGTGACGCTCGAGCCTTGCTCCATGTGCGCAGGAGCAATCGTTCTCTCAAAACTCGACAACCTCTACTTCGGTGCCTACGACAACAAAACAGGGGCTTGCGGCTCAGTGCTAAACATCACAAACAACCCATCCCTGAACCACTCCGTTAACGTCTACGGCGGCATTCTTGATGCCGAGTGCAGTTCGATATTAAGATCTTTTTTCGAATCAAAACGCACACACACAAACCACTAATTTTTTCTTGTCATCCCATGATGTTCCTACATGGGATCTACGAACTTAGTGTAACTTGAGCTTCCAGCTTGAGAAAAATCTCTCGCTCTTCGTTGTGGCTTTCAGGTGCGCTCTTTTCATCTGTCATGTAGTTTGTCTCATAACTTAGATTTTGTTACAGCAAATAAAAAACATTGATAACGGGGTTAGATCCCCGCCAAAAACACGCGGGGAGGACAGCGGGGGATGACCAATTCCCAACACTATTTGACATTTTTGTCACTAATAAACGACCAAACTCACAAGACTAATTAGAGTGCAAGGAGAGACTAATTAGACCCTAATCAGAAATTGAGGGTTTTTGACAAATTTGTCATTAAATATTTCACAAAAAACAAGCAAGAAACAGGTAAGATGTTTCATTCATTATCCGTTGCCGAAAGCAACGGTAATTGTATTTTCACCTCAAGCTGGAAGTACGACTTGTCGCATCTTCGATTTGAGTTAACCTAAGAGATTTGTTTTTAGTGTAAGGCATGTCTAAGATCCCGGCTTGTCGGGACATCCTGCATGCTGTTTTTCCTCAACCTGGAAGGTTGAGTTACACTAAGAGCAATTTTGTTTAAGAGATTTGTTCCATTTCTGGATTCCATCTACAAACATGATGGAATGACAGATAGCAGTCAGGCCTGCCTAAAATCCTAACAGGTCGATGCAAAGAAAGCACATACGGGGGTGACAAGAAAAAGAAAAAACTATCAACGATTAACGATCAACTATCAAAGATTAACTAATCAGAGTTCGTCGAAGCCGCGTTCGAAGAAATCTACCATTTCTGTGCAGAGTTCCTTTTCGTCGGGTCCGTCAAACCTGAGTTCGAGTACCGCTCCTTCTTCCGCGGCAAGCGTCATTACGCCGATTATTGATTTTCCGTTGACTTCAAAACCGTCGCGCGAAAGGAAAAAATTGGCTTTGTACTTCGCGGCTATTCTAACTATGGTGGATGCAGGTCTTGTGTGCATTCCTGCTTTATTTATTATAGTAACTTCTTTTGATATCATCTAATCCTACGATGTCCTTTTTAATAACATATCGGAAAACCATTTAAGCATTTTCTTTGCGTCCGATTCTTTTATGTGATCGAGTTGTTCGTTCGCCAGAGATGTGTATTCTTCAACTTTATTTGCAGCGGATTCGAGAACTCCGTATTTGTCATAAACTGCTTTTATTTTCATTACTTCTCCTGAATTTTTGACGCCTTTGTTTTCAATTACGTAATGAAGAAGTTCTTTGTCTTCAGTATCGACAGCGGATTCGAGCGCCTTTAATAATAGATATGTTTTCTTTCCTTCGTAAAGGTCGCCGCCTGTTTTTTTGCCGAACTCCTTCTCGTCTGCAATGATATCGAGCAGGTCATCCTGTATTTGAAAAGCAAGACCGGTGTAAAGAGCGTAGTATTTCAGTGCCTCTATTTCTTCCTTTGAAGCATTTCCAATAAGCGCACCTATTTCAGCACAGCATTTTAAAAGCTCGGAGGTCTTCTTGTCAATCATCATTATGTATTCATCAATCCTGACCTTTTTTCTTAGTTCAAATTCTTTGTCGTAGCTTTGTCCTTCGCAGACTTCTATTATCGCCTCAGTAAATGAGTTTGCAATTTCCTGTATTCTGTCGGATTTTGTTTTCAGAAGTGATTTGTATGCATAGCCCAGCAGACCGTCACCCGCGAGTATGGCTGTGTTGCTGTCCCATTTTTTATGAATGGTTTCTTTTCCTCTGCGTGTATCCGCATTGTCCATAATATCGTCGTGAACAAGCGTGAAGTTGTGAAGTATTTCTATTGCAGTTGCGGCATCGAGCGCATCTTCTGCTTTTCCGCCCACTGCTTCACAGCAAATAATCAAAAGCATTGGTCTGATTCTTTTCCCGCCACCGTCGAGTACGTATTTCATCGGCTCGTATATGCCTATGGGAGCGACTTTCGGCGTGAAAGAAACCAGCTTGTCCTCAATCAGATTTTTATAAAAATCGTATCTTTCTTTAAAATTTGTCATTAATAACTTGATGTTTTATGAAAATAGACAAAATAAAATCATAAAAAAGTGATAAACGATGTTAAAGGACACGACTTAGCAAGAGCTGCAAACAGCGAAAAACTTTAACAAGAGGGTAAAACAAGAGCGCACACTGATAATCCTGATTTGTTTATGATTCACACTGATTAAAGCGGAATACAATGAAGAATTTATATGCAATACCTAAAGGCATTGTTTGCTAATGTGAACATGGGTTGCTACCGATATTAAATCGCTACGCGATTAATTATATAACAAAGAAAGAATGCCTTTAGGCATTCCATATCGGTAGGAATCAAATTGGACAAAGAAAGAATGCCTTTAGGCATTCCATATTTATGATAACAAAGTTGAATTTACATGCAATACCTAAAGGCATTGTTTGTGTACTAGAATATGGGTTGCTACCGATATTAAATCGCTACGCGATTAATTAAATTATATAACAAAGAAAGAATGCCTTTAGGCATTCCATATCGGTAGGGGACAAATCGAAAAAAGAAAGAATGCCTTTAGGTATTCCATATTATATTTACAAACAATATATATGTGTAAATCCGATTTCCAGCGTTATTTTAACGGAACTAATCACTCATATTTAAGTTTAAATATTAAAGAAATATCACATTTTGAATTATATTATCGGAATAAAATTTCTATATTTGCTATTGTTTAATTAAAAATATTATGACAAAAAAACTATTCATAGCTGCATTAATTCTTTCTGTTTTTGCAGTTTTCTCTGTAAACAATTCGGTTAATGCCCAATCCGACCCGACTCTGAGTGTATCGGTCTCCAAATCCGTGAAACCGGGCGGTGTAGGTACGCTTACGATTAAGTTTAAACACGGACCTAAAGTAAAGATTCCCGGTGAGCCGCCAATCGAAATCACGCTAAACGGCGAGGGGATTACAGCACAGGGCGACCCTATCTTTTCTACCGATGCCGAAGGTTATATTAAAAACTCAAAAGTAACTTATAAATTCAAAGTCAGCAGTGACGCACAAAGCGGCACGACTATTTCACTTTCAGGCAGGGTTAAATTTGGATACTGCAGTACAGAATCTGGTGTATGCAAATTTGGCGATAAGAACTTCACAGTCAGCGTAAAAGTAAAGTAGTATTTTATTCATTAATGGCTGGGTCAATCTTCTTTATGTCCGATGTTCATCTTGGTATGAAGCATTATGAACATAAGAATCTTCAGGAAGACCTGGTGATAAGCTTTTTCGATAAACTGATTACAGAAAAAGCCGCCGAGTTAATAATCGTCGGCGATTTCTTTGACTCATGGATTGAATACAGGCAGGTCGTTCCAAAAGGTTTCTACCGTATTTTCTCAAAGCTCTATGACCTTGTGAATGCAGGCGTTAAGGTAACTTATCTCGCGGGTAATCATGATTTCTGGCGCGGTAAATATCTTCAGGAGGAGTTCGGCATTGAAAAGCTTGATAACCATCAGGAAAGAACTATTGACGGAAAGAAGTTCTTTATTCATCACGGCGACGGACTCGCTTATAAGGATACGGGTTATAAGGTTTTAAAAGTTATTCTGAGAAACAAAGTTTCTCAGTTCCTTTATTCATTGCTACATCCTGATTTCGGGCTGTGGCTTGCAAGGAGTTCCTCTTCAAGGTCGCGCGATTATACTTCACAGAAAGATTATTCGGTTAAAGACGGTTTGAAAGACGCAGCTTTTGCTAAGATTAAAGAAGGGTTTGATTTTGTCCTTATGGGGCACAGGCACAGACCTATGATGTTTAAAGAAGGCAAAGGTTTTTATATTAATCTTGGAGACTGGATGTGGAGATTTAGTTACGGTGAGTTTACTAATGGTACTTTTTATTTCAGAAAATATTACGACATTATTAGTCATAAAATTGTTGATGAATTAATAGGGGATTCAAACACATAAATGTTCGGTAAGTCTAAAAATAATAAGAAAGAAGAAGAGCTGAATAAATATTTTGCGGATAAGAAATACCGCAAAAAAGTATCCAGGAAGAAGAATACTGAAAAGTATTCTCTGGGTTTTATTGTTTCAGTTTTGACAATAGTCCTGCTCGTTACAACTGGTTATCTGGTCTATCTTTCCCAGTCTTTGCCCTCGCTTGAAGAGCTTGAAAATCCTAAGATTGAAGAAGCTACGAAGATTTATTCCGACGATGGCGTGCTTATAGACAAGTTTTTCCTTAAGAACAGAACCAAGGTAACTTTTGAGGATATTCCCAGAGACATGATAAATGCTCTGGTTGCGACCGAAGACAGGAAGTTTTTCGATCACTGGGGCGTTGATGTACAGAGAATTTTTAAGGCGCTCGTAAAAAATCTTATGAGTTTCAGCCTTAAAAGAGAGGGTGCCTCTACTATTACGCAGCAGCTTGCGGGTAATCTTTACCTGAACAGGCGGGAAATTACGTTTAATCGGAAACTGCGTGAAGCAATGACCGCTGTTCAGATTGAACGCACTTATACGAAAGAAGAAATCTTAACATACTACCTGAATACAGTTTATTTCGGCAAAGGAGCTTACGGTATTGAAGCTGCTGCCAATACTTTTTTCAGCAAGAGTTCAAAAGAACTGAACCTCGATGAATGTGCGGTTCTTGTCGCAACACTTAAATCCCCCGCAAACTATGACCCTGTAGATAGTCCCGAAAATTCAAAGAACAGAAGAAATCTTGTGTTGAATGCAATGCGCGAAGAGAATTATATTACACAGGAGGTTTATAACACGTCGGTCAATAATCCAATCAAAGTTGCATTTAACCAGCAGGAAATCAATACTGAATCCATGGCGCCCGAGTTTACCGAGTACGTCAGACAGCTGATGCAGGAGAAAGCAGAGAAATACGGATTCGACCTCTACCGCGACGGTCTTAAAGTTTATACAACTCTTGACACAAGATTTCAGAAACATGCTAACGATGCAGTAGTTGAACAGTTAAAATCTTACCAGAAAGCTTTCAGCGGTTCCTGGAACTGGAAAAGCCATAAAGACGTACTTGAAAGCAATGTTGATAAATTTATAAAACAGACAGAGGAATACAAGAAAGCTTTAACCGATATTGACAAGAAAAAGATATTTGATTCGATGAAGAAAAATCCTGCTATTGTAGATTCAGTAAAAATTCTTGCTACTACCGTGCAGGTCGGGTTCGTTGTTATGAACCCAAAGAACGGACAGATAAAAGCAATGATAGGTTCAAACCCGAGTACACGAACTAAATACGGTCTTAATCACGTGACTCAGGTTAAAAGACAGCCCGGTTCATCGTTTAAACCTTTTGTTTATGCCGTAGCGGTTAATAACGGTTATTCACCGGGATACATGATTTCAAACGACCCTGTAGTTGTGAATGTGGGAGGTAAAACATGGTCTCCTAAAGGCGGTGGTACGGGAGGTATGGTTACTATGCGCACCGCTATTGAAAAATCAATCAACGTCGTAGCAGTTAGAACTGCCATGGAACTTGCGCCCATAGAGCAGGTGATAGAGCTTGCGAAGAAAATGGGCATCAAATCAGAGCTGCCGAATTTCCTGTCGCTTGCGCTCGGAGTCGGTGAAGTTTCTCCTCTTGAAATGACTAATGCTTACGGTACTTTTGATAATGAAGGAATATGGGTTGAACCGATAGCCATTACAAGAATCGAAGACAGAAACGGGAATCTGATAGAAGAAGTCATTCCCGAAACACGGGAAGTCCTTAGCGAAGAAACAGCTTACATAATGTGCGACATGATGGAAGGCGTTGTCAACGAAGGTACTGCGACATCAATCAGAAGATTTTTCAAGAGACCCTCTGCGGGTAAAACGGGTACCTCACAAAACTATACAGACGCATGGTTTGTAGGGTTTACGCCTCAGTTCGTCGCAGGCTGCTGGCTTGGTTTTGACGATGCAAGAATAAAGTTCGGGGGTGCTTACGGGCAGGGCGGTAAAGCTGCCGCACCTATCTGGGGAAGGTTTATGCAGCTGCTTTATTCAGACGAGAATTTTGATTTTCCGCTTGAATATTTCCTTATGCCTGATAATGTTCAGGAAGTTTCTATCTGTTCCATTACTGGTTTGCTTGCAGGTCCAAACTGTCCCGGACAGATTGAGCTCGTCAATAAAAGACTGATTCCGAGGAAATGTACTTCAAACCACGTATATTATGACTCGCTTGCTTCAGCTCCGCTCGATATCGAACAATAAAACAGCAAATAAATATATAACGAAAGGATAAAGTAAATTGGAAAGAACACTTTGTATTATCAAACCCGACGCGGTAAAGAAAAAAGTTCAGGGTAGCATTATTCAGATGATACTCGACGCAGGTTTTGCAATTCGCGGTATGAAACTTATTCAGATGTCGAAAGAACAGGCACAGAAATTCTATGAAGTCCATAAAGAAAGACCTTTCTACGGTGAGCTTGTAAGTTTTATGACATCGGGACCCGTTATTCCAATAGCTCTTGAAAAGGAAAATGCGGTGATTGATTACAGAAACCTGATAGGCGCTACAGACCCCGCAGAAGCGGCAGAAGGGACTATTAGAAAGAAGTTTGCTGGTTCAAAAGCTGAGAATGCCGTACACGGCTCTGACTCTGTTGAGAACGGAAGGATTGAGGTGGAGTTTTTCTTCCCTGAAAAAGAACTTGTTTAGAGTATAAAAAAGAGAAAAGATAAAGATTTTACCACTGAGGGCTCAGAAAGTTTGTCACAGAGCCCACAGAGAAAACATATGAGATAAAAAAGGATTAGAAAATATTACCGCTGAGGTCGCAGAGACCGCAGAGAAAAAATATATTATTGTTTGTATAAGAAATTTACCGCAAGGGTCGCAAAGAAGGCAAAGGTCGCAAAGAGAGCATAGAAAAATTATTAAATTTATTGCTCAAAACAGAAGATTTTAACAACAGAAATCCCAGTGCTATAACTCATAATTAATTTGTAAATAATACTAAACTTATTACAATTCAAAAGAGTATAATATTTCTTATTTTCTCTCTGTGTTCTCTTTGATTTTTCTCGGAGGGCTCTGTGGTAAAGTTCTTCTCTGTGGTAAAGTTCTTCTTTGTTTGCATCTTTGTTCTCTTTGCGTTCTTTGTTCTTCGAGTAGCAGATCCGCCGTTTCGTTGGGCGGACGCTCTTTGCGTTTAAAAATCTTTTGATAACAATAATCTATTTATTTTCTCCGCGATCTCTGCGCCCTCTGCGGTAAAATCTTTTATGCCCAATAATAATTTATTTATTTTCTCTGTGTTCTCTGTGATTTTTCTCGGTGGGCTCTGTGGTAAAGTTCTTCTCTGTGGTAATGTTCTTCTTTATTTGCAACACCGGTAAAAGTACCGTTCTTAATTTTCTACTTTGGGTTCAGGTCTTTTTACTCTTATTGATTTTACGACCCTCTCAATCTCATCCTTATACTTTTCAAATGACGGCTGTATCGTAAATGTGTTAACGAATATGTTGTCTGTTTTTGTTGATACATAAAACCTGTAGTATGTCAGCTTGCCTTCTGTTTTCGGAGCAATCGAATAGATGGTTGTCTTTGTAAGCGTATCTTCATTAAATACTTTTGTGAACTGAAACTGACTGAACCTGTCGCCTTTGGAATCAATCTCAATATTCATGGTTAAAGTTTCTTCCTTCTTAACTGTCGTATCGACGAGTATTACGCCCGTAAACAAAGCTGTCTGATTAAGGTCGCGTGCGTCAATCTGCTTCCAGTTAGGAGGAAATCTTCCGATAAGTCCAACTTCGTTTTCTGAAAGGTTTTTAAGAAGCGAATCCGCCATTAATGAAGTATTAACCTTTGTTGTATCACCTTTACCGTTCTGGTTTCCTGTAATGTCGTTTACTTTTCTCAGTGAATCCAGTTCCTTATTCAGCGTTGTATCGTTTTCCGTGATGTTCTTTTCCAGCTTTGGAAGATTGACTTTCGGCGGAGTTATTCTCTTTGGAATTATCTTTGGCGGAGATACATCGGACCCTGTCTCGCTGTCAGTCTTAGGCTCTTCGGGTTTGTTTGGGTCATCTACATTCTGAGCGAGCTGATTAAGGTTTTCTGGCAGGTCCTGCATTACGATTAGTCTTCTCTGAACAACTTCCTCGTCTTCTTTAAGTTTACCTGCACCGAATGCATAGAATAAAATAGCGGCTACGATCGTTATTGTGTTCGCAGCCATAAAACCTCTTTGTAAATTTCTTCTAAGAAATTCCGAATTCCTCCTCCATGGATTCTTTCTTCCGATTTTCAAATCGAGCTTTTCTTCATCCGTAAGACCGTTTAAACTCTCCTCGGGAATTTCGGGTGCTGACTTGGTTAACCTGTTTAAAATATCGACAACTAAAGGATTTGGAGTAAGTCCGGGAGTTTTGAACTGAACGGGTTTCTCCGTCTTTTTTACATCTTTGTTATCAGGCTTATCAGCATCGTCGCCTATCTTTATGAATACTTCAACGTCCTGCTTGGCGATACCCTGACGCGGATGTATGAATATCTTATTTGATTGTGTTTCCTCACCGTTTTCAATGTTGGTCTTGTCAAGAAGTGAGCTGTCAACTGAAATTGATTTGTTCGTGGATATCTTTATGCGTAAAACATTTTCGCTTATTAAACTTATCTGGTAATTGCTTTCTTTCTTTTTGGTTTCAGCAGGTACAGTTTCAACGTTGCCTACATTTTCTGCGTCATTAGTAGTCTCAGGTGTTTGTTCCTCGCTCCCAATCTTTACGAGTACTTCTATTTCCTGTTTTAATTCTTCTGCTTTTGGCGGTATGTAAATTCTGTTGGACTGTAATTCTTCTTTTACAGTTACGTTACAGTCAATTGAAACTGACTGGTTTGTTGTGGTTCTAACTCTGAGTACTCTTTCGTCAATTAGGTTTACCTGATATTTGCTGTCAAACGCTCCTGAATCCTGAACCTCTTCCGCTTCATCATTCTTCTCATCGGTTGGTGCATTTTCTTCAGAGGTAGAATCATCTTCGGCTTTCGGTGCATCAGTATCGTTAACAGCGTCATCGGACTGAGGTTCATTTTCCTGAAAATCCAACTTGTTATTATCGGTTTCTATGGGTTCAAATTCGTTTTGTTCAGATAAATCACCATTCTGCAATGGTTTTTCAATATCGTCACCCTCTAAGTTGTTGTTTATATTGTCTTTATTTAAAGAATCGTTCATTTATGGTTTATCATATAAGTTAATCATCTTTAACATAACTTTAAATTCATTTTCAAAGTTTTCATGCATATTAACTTAAACTCTAATTCCCGTCAATTTGTTCACTATTTAACGAAAAATATTCAATTCTCTTAGTGTAACTCAAGCTACCTTCCCGAATGTTCTTGTCGGGGATCTAATCTCTTTCCTTGTCATTCGCTCGCATGCAAGATGTCCCGACCCGCCGGGATCGTAGACTTGCATTACCCTACAAACAATTCTCTTAGTGTAACTCAAGCTTCCTCCCCGAATGTTCTTGTCGGGGATCTTTGATAGTGAATAAACACAATTGCCGTTGACTTTAGTCAACGGATAATGTATGAAGCACACTTATCGGCTTTAGCCAAATTAAAATCTTGTATTGGGCTAAAGCCCCTTTTCATTCTATTACTCTCATCCGTCACCTGAAGGTGACGGCAATTTTATTCCGCAAGCAAGATGTCCCGACCTGCACAATCTTCCCAACAAGACGATGTAATCCGTCCCGTTAGGGACGGAATATTTATAGAGAAAAATACGAAAAAGCGATTTGTCCCTTTAGGGACAATACGGTTTGTGGAAAAACTAATACTGTTCCGTACCTACGGCACGGTTTAACGTGTCATTTTTGTTCTATAAATATTTCGTGCCTATGGCACGTTTGAACTTGCCATAATTTTTCTCTGCGTTCGAGTCGCAGAGAAGTTTATCCCGATTCTCTTTATCGGGACCATCTCTTTTGGCGGATCCGCCGCGGCGGACGGTAAAAATTTACTATTATTTCTTGCTTTATCTCTGTGTGCTCTGTGATTCTTCTCCGTGCGCTCTGTGGTGAAAGTTTTTCTTTTGTTTGCCTCTTTTGTTTGTCTCTCTGTAGTGAAAGTCTGTGGTAAAATCTTTTCTCTCCCCTGATTCGAAATATAATTATTAGCATTTGAATTGTAACTATTGCCGTAACAAGATATTTTTACGATAATTTAATTCAGATAATGAAAAATATTTTACTTGTACTTTCAATGTTTCTGCTTTCGGGCGGTATCGTTTTCTCTCAGGATTCGAGCTACAATTCAGCCGAAAAGAAAATCCTTGACCACAGCGTTTATAACGACTGGAATCGGCTTGAAAATATAAAGATATCCAACGACGGTAAGTTTACTACTTTTGAAGTCAATAAGCAAAAAGGTGACGGAAAGCTTTCCCTTAAAAACCTTTCCACTGATGAAGAGATTATAATTCCGAGAGGTTATGAAAGTACATTTTCGTATGATAATGACTTTGCTGTCTTTAAGGTAAAAGTGCCCGAGGATTCGCTGAGAAAGCTTAAGCTTGCCAAAAAGAAGAAAGAAACATTCCCGAAGGATTCACTTGCCATAGTGTTGCTTAATGACGTAAAGAAACCGATGCTGAAGTTTCCGAGACTTATCTCGTATAAACTGCCCGAAGAAAGCGGCAAACTCATTGCATTCCTTACTGTTCCTGAAGATGCGAAGAAAGATACTACATCGAAAAGTGATATTGATGTATATGAGCTAAGCGTTATGAACCCTGTAACCAATACCAGAAGGACTTTTGACAATGTTTATGATTACAGTTTCTCAAAGTACGGTGATGCACTTGTTTATTTATCGCTTATAAAAGG
>JBHELA010000270.1:0-15597 GCA_041859005.1 Ignavibacteria bacterium | reverse complement strand
CTTCTCTGTTTCTATACCCATTTCCATTGTAGTGTCAAAAGCACGCAGTATGCTCTCCTTCGCAAGCTGCACCGCTAAAGGCGCCTTTGTGCAGATAGTCTTTGCAATCGCAATCGCATCCTCAAGATATTTATCATCATCCGAAACTTTCGTAAGCAGACCAGCAACGTACAGTTCTTCCGATTCTATCATTCTTCCTGTAAGTATTATTTCCATCGCACGTGCTTTTCCAACTGCACGTGTCAATCTCTGTGTTCCGCCAACTCCGGGAATCACTCCAAGGTTTACCTCGGGCTGTCCGAACTTTGCGGACCTTGCAGCAACTATCATATCACAAAGCATCGCAAGCTCGCATCCGCCGCCAAGCGCAAATCCGCTTACCGCCGCTATCAGAGGTTTTTTAATGTTTCTTAGCCTGTCCCACGAAGCAAACATATTCATGTAATGCATCTCAACTGAATTATAAGAAGACATTTCCTTTATATCAACCCCCGACGCAAACGCTTTCTCGTTGCCCGTCAGCACACTACAGCCAAAACCCTCTTCTTTGTCAACCTCGAATAGCACATCAACAAGTTCCGCTATCAGCTCCATGTTAAGCGCATTCATTACCTGCGGTCTGTTAATCTGTATCTGGCATAAGCTAAGCCCTTTTTCATTTGTAATTTCTGTTACAAGGATATTCTTGTAAGTTGTTTTTAAAAAACCCTTTTCACCCATTAATATTATTATCTGTAATTAGTAGAATTATTGAATTTATCAATACTGCATAAAAATAACAATGAAATGAAAAATATAAAAGAAGACCCCAAATTGTTTTAAAAATCAAGTTACGCATTCAAGAGCAACAATATTATAGTTTTCTATTTTCCCCTCGTTTATTATTTATCCCCTCGTTCCCAAGCTCCAGCCTGGGAACGAGCTAAAACAATCAACTCTCTCCGCTTGCTTTTTTTTAAATTAGCCTCAAACAGAACATTCATAAGCTAACGATAGCTTATAACAGCAGCTATTTCCAGATGTAAAATTTAGTACCATAAGTGCGCACAAAGTGCGCATAAAGTGCGCATAAAGTACGCATAATTGTTATCAAATACTACATCACTACCCTTTGTGTTCTGGTATTCATTTCGCGATTTGTTTAACATGTACCTTGCTGTGTTCAGCTTCGAAGAGTCGGTATAACTTATGTCGCTCTTTAGTATTACGTCAGGCAGCACGGAAAAAAATCTTTGATTAAAGTAAACGGAGGAACGGTTTTAAAGGTCTTCTCGCAGTCGGATATAAACGACAGGATTAAATTAAACTTGCACTTGCCCGATGAGGACTTGCTTATGTCTTTCTGTACTTTCTTGCATAAAGAAATTATGCCGCTGAGCATATCAGGAGATTAATATATCAGAAGTTCGAACTTCGGCTCGGCAAGCGCCTTTTGAATGATTACCTCATTCTTGTTTAATAAGACAAAATCTGTGTACTTTGAAGATTTTAGAACAATCGTTCTTATATCATCTGTATTCTCAATCTCAACCACTAAGTCACCGTTTCTGTATTCGTGCTTAGTTACGCTGTATTTCATGTTAAGTGTTAACGCTGTGTAACGGTTTGCTCCTTTAGGAATCACAAACAGCACTTTTGTCTTTGGCTGCATTAGGTTAAACGTAAACCTTTTATAATCAAAATTCTTGAATCCCGATAATGTAATCTCATTCTTTTGATTGCCCAAAAAATATTTATTCGTTTCCGGACAGTATAGTATACTGTCTGTAAGGTCTTTGCCGTCTTCTGATATTATTGCCGCCGTTAAAGTCGCTTCCTCCTGTGAAGATTTTTCATCTATTTTCAGCGCAAAGTCGTCGTCTTCCGATACGTAAAAATAAGTCTCGCTTTTGTACTTTGATGCACTGCCGCTGTCTGCAACAAGAGTCGTTAGCGGTACAGCCCCCGTTGAAAAACTATCTTCCTCAACAGCCGCAGGCGTAAAAACAATTACTTTATTAACTCTCTCTACCTGTTCGCTTTTCCATCTTCCGCTTATAAACTCAAGGTAAGCTTCCTGTTCTTTGCCAAGCTCGCCGGTTAGCTTTTCCTTTGAATTTATTATTTTATTCAGATAGTTTTCTGACATATGAGTTTTCTTCTCTTTGAATTAATGATATTATTTCGGTGTTTAACATGTCCAGTATATACTCAACCTTGTTTCGTATACATTTATCTGACGCTCCCTTGTAATATTTGTCTGTTAATCCTTGTATCGAATCCCTGTCATTTCCGTTTATATAACAATTAATAACATCCTCTACTATGTAATATATGCAATCTTTCTCTTTTCCGGAAAAATTTTTCTTATGTATGTATTTATTTAGCTTTAAATTAAAACTCTTTTTTACTTCTTCAAATAAAAGCTTCAGATATATGCTGATTTCGGGGCTCGAAACCGATCCCTCAAAAATCGCCCTGTAATTAAGTGAAAAATATTCTTTGTAAATAAGTAGTAATTCTGCAAATGGTATCGCGTGTAAATATTCTTTCTGTGACTCCAGTACATCAAATACGAAGTTTATAAAATTTCTCGGTGTCTTGTGTATTTTCCCGTTGTTCGTATGCAGTAATCGCAAAAGCATGTTCTTTTCGATACATTGAGCGGCTCCAAAATCGATATGCTTTCTGTGTACGTACTTACTCGAAAAAATATCAGTCGTTAGAAAACCCTCCTTGCTCATAGCATATTTCAAGTTTCTGTGCATCTTTTTCGTTATGGGGTCTGTAATGGTGAATACATTCTCCATCCTGTACATTGTTGAGGTATAGACAAACCTCTTTAATATCCCCTCGTAGTCTTCTTCAGTGTGCGGTGGATTTTCTATCCCTTCGAAAAATCTCTTGAAATGTACTAAATAGCCGTTCTCGACCGTAAATAGCTCGGCTGTTAAATCAACCGCAGTATCGTAACTGTCAAGGTCGCCGTATGAAATTAGCTTTCCTTTGTGAATTAGATACCGTATGTATTCTTCGGAAATTTTTATTATCTTAACAGCAAACCTGTTCAGTAGTTTGTTGTTTTCTATGAAAAATCCGGTTTTGTATAATTCAAACAAAAAACCGCTGTATTATGTTAATTAAATTCTAACTTTACCGGTTTTACAAGAGCCGGTATTTCTCCGAATCCGCTGTTTTCTTAAATACTGTTAGTAATTTTTCAAATGATAGTTAGATTAACATAAATTAACTATCAGAAATCCCGAATTCAACTCAATGAAAAATCTCCTAATTTTTGTTCAATAAATTTTTCCCTCCGTTCTTTTTCAACGGTTTTAAGCGAAAACAGATCCGCCTGCCCAAGGCAGTTCGTTCTCTATATTCTCCTTGACTAATAACTCCATCACTTTTCATGCCCCCTTCTTCCTTTAATACCCGGTTTAATATTCTTATATTTGTATTCATATCAAACATTATTTTATTAAACAATTATACTCTATGCCGTTTAACTTAAGAAACAGACACCTGCTCAAACTTGCAGATCTCTCTCAGAAGGAAATCAATTTTCTTCTCGACCTTTCAAGAGACCTTAAAAGAGCAAAATACGCAAAGACCGAGCAGCAGCATTTAAAAGGAAAAAACATTGCACTCATTTTTGAAAAAGCTTCAACCCGCACACGCTGTGCATTTGAGGTTGCCGCATTCGACCAGGGTGCACAGGTTACGTATCTGGGACCTTCAGGTTCGCAGATCGG
This sequence comes from Ignavibacteria bacterium, assembly GCA_041859005.1. Lineage (GTDB taxonomy): Bacteria > Bacteroidota > Ignavibacteria > Tepidaquicellales > Tepidaquicellaceae > CAIKZJ01. The sequence continues at coordinate 11,863 of JBHELA010000270.1, read as the reverse complement.
ACAAAAGGAATCCATGAAAGATACCGCACGCGTTCTCGGTAGAATGTACGATGCAATCGAGTACCGTGGATACGGACAAACTATCGTTGAAGAACTTGCGGCATATGCCGGAGTTCCCGTGTATAACGGCCTTACAGACGAATGGCATCCCACTCAGGCTCTTGCCGATTTTCTAACTATGCAGGAACACTCGGATAAACCCCTTAACAAAATCAGCTATTGCTATATTGGCGATACACGTTCAAACATGGGCAACACGCTCACCGTTGACGGATGTATAATGGGAATGGACGTTAGAATCTGCGGACCAAAAAGCCTGTGGCCTGATAAAGAGGTTCAGGATATGGCGAAAGAATTTGCAAAGAGATCAGGAGGAAAACTTATGATTACTGACGACCCGGCTAAAGCAGTAAAAGGCGTCGATTTCATTTACACAGATGTCTGGCTTTCTATGGGTGAATCAGCCGAAAAATGGGCAGAAAGAATTAAACCTCTGAAACCCTATCAGGTTAATAAGAAACTCATGACAAAAACCGGGAACCCAAACACAAAATTCCTCCATTGTCTTCCCGCATTTCACAACAGGGAAACAACCGTCGGTGAAGATATCTTTCAGAAATACGGACTCGATGGTCTCGAAGTAACCGAAGATGTTTTTGAATCGGAAGCATCTGTTGTCTTCGATGAAGCCGAAAACAGAATGCATACAATAAAAGCTGTTCTCGTCGCAACTTTGGCAGACTAACAAAGAAACCTAAAAATAACTTAGTTTTATCATAAAAAGGCGGGTTTTCACCCGCTTTTTTCATTTTTCTTCTTTATTTTGCTGTTAATCTGTAGATAAAGCAGGGTTATTTTGACATTTTGCCGGTATATTTTTATATCGCAGGCATAACGCAGTCATATCGCAGGCATACACAAAAAAGTGATTTCTTGGGGGATTGGGAGATTTATATTTTCGAAATTCAGGCAACGACTTATACACCCTCAATTTTTCTTCCGAAATTTTCCGAAAATCCGTGTTTTTGTAATATATATACGTAGAATGGCAAAGACAAAGTTTGTAACCCAGAGCAAATTAATGCGTGAACTCCTGAAAGAAGTGGAATTCATCAGAAATTCGGATTGTCCGGTTTTAATAATTGGAGAAACCGGCACAGGCAAGGAAATCCTTTCAGACTATATTTACGCAAACAGCCCTCGTTGTGGGAACAGATTTGTAAAGGTAAGTCTTTCTTCTTTGCCGAGTTCTTTGTTTGAGTCAGAACTTTTTGGACACGAAAGGGGTGCTTATACGGAGCAGATAAATCTCAGAGAGGATTCTTTGAAGCCGCACACGAAGCTACAATTTTTCTTGACGATATTGACGACTTCCCCATGTGTCTGCAGCCAAAGCTATTAAGAGTAATCGAAAACAAAGAGCTTATTCGCATAGGGTCAAACGAACCAATACCAATCGATGTTAGAATAATAACTTCGTCTATAGTTGAACTAAAAGAACTTGTCGATAAAGGTACTTTCCGCTCAGACCTGTTTTATCGTCTCAGCGTTTTCAGGTTGTACATCCCACCGCTGAGAGAAAGAAAAGAAGATATTCCGTATTTACTAAATCACTTTGTCAGTTTAAACACACCTGACAACAAAGCCGCAATTGATACAAAAGAAATAAACATTCAGCCCCTCTGCGACTATGACTGGAAAGGTAACGTAAGGGAGCTCCGTAACTTTGCCGATAAGCTTCTCCTTTACCCTCAGGAAGAAATAAACGATAAATTCGAAAAAATCTTTGAGGGCTTTGTGTATGGCAATAACGGCATCAATAATGCACAGGAATTACAAAGTGATTCTAACACCGAACAAGATGACTCGTTTGATTTCATGGTGGAAAACTACGAACGAAATATCATTATAGAATCTCTCAAAAGAAGTTTCGGCAACGTAAACCTATCTGCCCGCTTGTTAAAAATTAAATCCTCCACACTTAGGGATAAAGTAAGAAAATTTAAAATCGACCCAACCCGTTATAAGAGATAAAACAGGATATCTTATAACAGTTTTTCTATCGCGGTTGTCATTTCTTCTGATTCTGGTTTCACCTTGCTCTTGTACCTTCCGGCTACGTTTCCGCTTTTATCTATTAAGAACTTTTCAAAGTTCCATGAGATATCCCCCGCCGGCTCATAGTTTATAAGCTTTGCATAGAGCGCTGACCTGTCTTCACCAAGTACCTTCACCTTGTCAAACAGAGTAAATGAAACGTTGTAGTTTGTTTTGCAGAATTCCTGTATCTCTTCCATCGTTCCCGGTTCCTGTCCGCCGAAGTCATTGCAGGGGAATGCAAGTATTTCAAAACCTCTATCCTTATACTTGTTGTATATTTCCTGCAGCCCTTCATACTGTTTAGTGTATCCGCATTTAGAGGCAACGTTAACTATCAGCACTACCTTTCCTTTATAGTCTGACAAAGATTTTTCCTGACCGTCAATTGTTTTTACCTTCTGGTCTGAAATGTTTATTGGATCGATTGTTTTTGCTGTCATCTTATTTGTGTTTTCCAGTTCCTGTTTCTTTGTGCATCCAAAGGATGCAATACTTACCACCATTATTAGTATTAAGAAGATTGTTCTTTTCATGTTTTATGTTTTAAGTTTATATGTAAATAAACATACAATTGCACCGAAAAAATCCCATAAATAAAAATCCAAACAAAACTATTTCCTGCGTGAAAATGTTGAGTATTATATCACATTTAATAAACAAACAAGAAGGAGCTATATTATGGCAGGAAAAAGCCCTATAGGATGGTTTGAAATACACGTTAAAGATTTTGATAAGGCAAAAGATTTTTACGGAAAGCTTTTTGGCTGGGAGTTTCACCTTTCTCAAAGCACAAAGTCACATTACTGGAATATCAACACGGGCGAGGGTTCAATAGGCGGCGGGTTCATGAAGAAGGAAAAACCCGAACACGAAGGACAGTCAGTTTTAATTTATGTTGAGGTTGAAGATATTGAAAACACATTGAAAAATGTAAACGAACTTGGAGGCAAGATTCATACAGCTAAAACTTTAATTAATGAAAAAGCCGGTTACTTTGCTTTGTTTTATGATAACGATGGTAACTTAATCGGTCTCTGGTCTAAGAATTAATTTGCTTATGTACTGCGCTGTTTTTAAGCGGCGCAGTATATTATCCCAAATCACTGCGGAGCAACGGTCAGTTCAAGAAACTCTATGTTAGCAGGTTTTTCGACATCAACAGTTTGTACGGGTGCGTTCATCTGTACTGTATTTGCCGTTACCGTTATTCCTTCAAAGCTTGCTTTTAGCACATACTTATTGTCGTACACAGAAAATCTTGAGCCGGTGTTATTCTCATAAATGTCGCATGTAAAACCTGCAACGATTTCATTTCCTGTCTTCTGCATCTTTGAAACTATTTCTCCAGCGTCAGAGAGCACAGCAAAGTTATTAAAGTAGTTGTGGTCTTTTACTATTCTTGATTTAACTGGCTGTACTACTGTTTCAGTAGTAAAGTAAAAGTATATCCAGTCTTTATCAATAAACCTCGTTTCAAGGTTTGTCTGCTCGTTAACCGTTTTCTCAAGCTCCAGTTTAACGTTGCCTCCCTTCTTTGTCATCGTAATTTTGCCGTTTCCCGTCCCGGTAACGTCATACCTGATTATAACAGAAGAAGAATCTTTTGAATTATTGTTATCTATAATTTTCACAATCTTCTTCTGTTCCTCTTCACAGCCTTGTAACACCAGAAAGGCAATAAACATAAATGAACAAAGTAATATCTGCTTCAAGTCTTAATTTTTATATCATAATAATTTAATTGCATAATTTATACAATCAAATTAGTTTTACATATATGCTCAAACATTTGTCTTATTTATTCGTAAAATAAGATATTGGGAATAAAACATCTAACCCGTTTTATTTGTTATACATTTTAGTAAAAATAAAAATAATAATATGAAGATTAAAACATTATTTGTAGTGTTGTTTCTGGTTATTTTCTCTGCAGGGTATAGCCAGAACGATATTTGGTACACAACCGTTCTGCAGGAAAAGTTTTTAGATAAAGAGGGCAGACCCGTTACCGGCAAAGGAGTAGTCGTAGGTGATATAGATTCTGGTATTGACGTGTTCCACCCATTCTTCTTCTTTGCCGATGGGGGAGAGTTTAAATGGATAGACGTCGATAAAAACGGTACGTTTACCCCTGGACTTGACGCTGTCGATTATAACAACGACGGGATTGCGAGTATAGACGAAGTCTTGAGATATATAGAAATGAATAACAACACTTATAATGTTCTTAAAACCGATAAAGAGAATTTTAATCTCGACATGGATTTTCTTTACAACGACAAAAACGGTAACAAGAAAAGAGACCATGGAGAGAAAGATGGTTTTTCTGAGCAGGATCCCACTTACGGCGAACAGTTCTTTATTGCAATTGACGCAAATCAAAACGGCGTTCTTGAAACAGGAGAAAATATAATTGCACTTAAAACTTCAAAGGTACGTTCAGTCAGGGAAAAAGACGGGACTATCAGAAGAAGAGGAATTGACCTTATAAAGACAGAACCCGATTCAGTCCAGCACGGAACAAGTGTAGCAGGTATTGTTCTTGGCGGACATTATGGCGTGCAGAAACTTCATGGCTTTGCCCCCGATGCCGAAATAGTGATGGCAAACATTAAATATGATTATACACCAAGGTTCGCAAGAAATTTTCCCGATATGATTAAGTTCTTAAGGGACGAAAATGTTAATATACTTTTGTTTGAAGATGGTGAGTGGATGTTTGAGTTTATGGATGGTTCAACAGAAGAAGAAATGCTGACTAATGAACTCGCAAGGTCAGGTATGACTATTATCGGCGGCGGTGGAAATCTTGCCTCTGGTAATATGCTTGTTCGAGCTAAACTGAAGGATGCGCAGCTCGAAACATTTAAGTTCTCTTCTCCCGCAACGGGTGAGGGAAAGAAGAACGACGGCTCTTTTGTTTCCTTTCTCTGGAAAGGAAAAGATAAAAACGCCGTTTTTACGGTATTAACACCCGACAATAAACTTTCTCCTGAAATAAAAGGTGGTTCCGGTATCCTTAAGGTTGGAAATTATAATATCAACTATGCAAGAGTTGTATCACCAAAAGGAACCGTGATGATGAAGTTTGCTTTTTCTGAAAAAGATTCGGGCACTGTAAAAGGTGATTGGCAGATAAGAGTGCATGCTAAGGACGATATCGATCTGTTCGGCTTTATTGTTGATGTAACGCAGTCATGGGGAGGAACAACGCGCTGGTACTCGGATAAAATTTCGGATGAGGGTACTGTGACTTTTCCTTCTACCGCTGACAGCTGTATTGCAGTAGGTGCGTACACCGTTAACTATGCATGGGGTGAAAATGATGCAATCGGTAAATTATGTTACTACAGCGGTATCGGTTATAATATTTCGGGTAAGGTCGGAATAGATATTTGTGCACCCGGACATTCAACTTTTACAAGCGGGCCTAACAATTCCTATACATTGTTCAGCGGCACAAGCTCAGCCGCACCGCATGTTGTTGGCACGGTAGCATTAATGCTTCAGATAAATCCTGCCTTGACTCACACCGATGTGAGAAACATTTTAAGACATACTTCAAAATCAGATGAGTTTACAGGCACCGTACCGAATACTAAATGGGGAGCGGGAAAACTGAATCCCGAAGGCGCTATAAAATATGTTTTGGAAAGACCTTAATGAATTTTAAAGAATAGTTTGTAAATAAAAACGGCAGGTATTTAACCTGCCGTTTATTATGGTATGTAAGAAAACTTATTTGCTTACTTTGTTGATGTGTTTTGCTAATCTTGATTTTTCGTTAGCAGCTTTGTTCTTGTGTATGATTCCCTTCGTTGCGGCTCTGTCAAGTGTTCTTACTGCTTTTTTAAATTCTGTTGTTGCAGCTTCTTTCTCTGTTGTTCCAAGAACCTTTTTCACAGAACCTTTTATTGTTACCCTGTATTTCTTATTCTTCTCGGTTCTTTTTAATGTTTGTCTTGCTCTTTTCTGAGCTGATTTGTGTCTTAATGGCATATTTTATCTTATTTTAAAAGTGTAAAAATACATAATTTAGGTTATAAATTCAATTCGTTTAAAGTTTTGTAATGGCATTTTTGATGTCAGAAACTATATTTTGTGTATTCCTGCTCTTTTTTAAACTCTCTTTTATGCTGTTATACGAATAAAGTACGGTCGCATGGTCTTTCCCTCCAAAGTTCAGTCCTATGGATTCCAGGGTATATGAAGTTAATTCTTTTGCAAGATACATCGCTACCTGTCTCGCAAAAGCTATTTCTTTTGTTCGTTTTCGAGATAGTATCTGATTCTCTGATAGTTTGAAATACTCTGCTGTTGCAAATATTATGTTCTCAATTGAAACGCTCTTTGCTTTTCTTACATTACCTAAAAACTTTGAGACCACTTTCTCTGCCAGCTCAAGATTGATTTCGCCCTTGTTAACAAAAAGACTTTCGGCTATTAAGTTCACTATACAGCCCTCAAGGGAACGAATGCTATCTTTGATGTTCGATGCAATGTAATGTATGACGTCTTCCGGTACATCTTCAATGTGAGCTTCTTCAAGCTTTTTCTGAATGATTGCCACACGCATTTCCCAGCTTGGCAGCTGTATATCTACCATGATTCCCCACTGAAAGCGCGACATAAGGCGTTCTGTTATGCTTTTCAGCTGATTTATGGGTTTATCGCTCGAGAATATTATTTGCTTTTTATTGTTATAGAGAGAATTGAATATCTGGTACATGAAATCCTGTGTGCCGGGTTTGCCCTCAAGATTTTGTATATCATCGAGTATGAGAACGTCAAGCGATTTATAAAAGCTATCAAGCTTTCTTGGTCCACCCTTTTCGCTTGAGAAATCAAACCTTTCCCTTGCAATGCTTGTCGTAAACTGGCTTGTAAATTCAGGTGTTGTAAGATAGTAAACCCTTTTCTCCGGTGACCTTTTCAGAATTTCATTTCCGATTGCCTGTATGAGATGTGTTTTTCCTACGCCTACACCGCCGTATATTAAACACGGATTGTATGTTCCGCCCGGATTGTTCGCAATTGCAAACGATGCGGCTACGGCTAGGTCATTACTCTCACCCTTTACAAAGTTCTCAAAAGTGTGCTTTGAATATAGATTTGAAACAAACTGTTCCTTCTCTTGTTCCTGACTGTATGATTTTGTTGCTCCGTAAGCATACTGAAAATCTGTAATATTCGAAGTCTTCTTCTGCGGCTGTTCCAGTTTTTGTTCTACATTGTCAAAAAGACTTTCTTGTGATACGATGTAAGCAAGTTTCCCGTTTTCCCCGAGTAAACCGCTTTCAATAATTGCCGATATCTGCTTGTTATATCTCTTTTCAATTATTCCGTAAATATCCTTGCTGGGTACCTGAATTGTTAATACGTTGTTTTCGAAACTGTTGGGCGAAAGAATCGAAAACCACGTGCTGATTTCAGACTGCTTTAAATTTTGGGATAATAATTCTATAAATTTTACCCATATTTCTTTTGCGGCTTCTTTAACTTGCATCTGTGCAGCGGTTTCTTTTTGTACGGGTTTACTTTCTTCAAACGAATTTGGTATGGTATTACTCATCTAATAAACTTATATATATTAACAAATCAATTTTATTTAATAATTTACTTTAAGTGCCGCCTTTTGAAAACCTTTAAATATTAAGGTATTTTAGTCCCGGTTTTAACAAAACCTCGATGCCTGTAAGCTCTATATTTTTAGTGCTGTTAGATGCGTATTTCCAGGTTGTTAACATTCGTTGTTAATAACTTAATTTTAACATAATAATTAAGCTGAAACGCTTAGCAGTCAAAAAAAGTTATTAACAAAGTACTAACAGAAAAAATACCATTGCTTTAGGTGTATAATATTAACGAAAGCATTCAATTAAGTCAAGTTTGAAATTAATAAATACCGGGAAATTTATTTATCAATTGTTTTATTCCTCACTCTCTTAATTTTCATAAAATATATATAATGATGACGGCACTTTATTGTGGATAAAAACCGCTTGCAAAGTATAAATAAATTAACCTTTAAGGTTATGCTTAAGTTCTTTATTTTTAAATATTGGAATGCTTTCTATTATTGAATAATCTGGATTACATAAAATTTGTCGTCTCAAAGGTTGAGTCTGAGTTTATCGGACATTCAAACAGCCGTGAGTATATAAAGGTTATTACTGTTCTGCATGCTTTAAAAGTATCAGATAATATCCTAAGAGACATCTATATTCTTTCAGGAATTAAAAAGTTGAGGCAGCTTTCGTCTTATCTTATTTTTATTATTAAAAAAGTTGAATCGGGAAGCATTAATATTGACAATTTTATTGAAAACTACTCTGCGGACAAATCGTTCATACGTTCTTATTTCCAAACCTACTATGATCTCGAGCAAATAACCGAAGAGAAATTTATATCCGAAGAAGTTGATACAAAATTTGTTTTTGATGATGATGAATCTGATAAACAACCCCCGGTTTATTCTCTCGCTGAATCGAAATTCAAGGTTGCTGATCTTGATAATGAGCTTGTCACAGAAGAGTTCAGGGATAGCACTGTTACCGAGAATTATTCCGAGCCTATGGATTCTTACATGAGCCTTGTAGAAGATAATAAAGAAAACTTGGCGGCCGAAGATAACAACGTGTTCTTTACCGATGTGTCGGACGATGTGTTTAATCTTCCCGGGGAGGAGCAGGGATCAGGAGACAGGAGACAGGAGACAGGGGACAGGAGAGAGGAAGAGTCCGCCACGGCGGATGCAGAGCACGCACAGAGAGAAATTAATCAAGAAGAAGATGTTGATGAAAATGAAATACTTCAAAACTTAATTCCTACAGCACCGGAAATATCTCAGGAGAACGAAGAGCCCGTTTTGAAGATTCCGGAATCTGAACGCGAGATTGATGAAAAACTTCAGGAAATAGAAAAGGAAACCTCCGAAGCTATAATGAATTCCGATTTTGTTATCTATGAAAAGTTTCTTTTAGATAAAAACAAAACCCTGTTGGGTCTTTTTGATGATTTGATTTTGATAAAGGAATCATCCGAGCCCGACCTCGAAATGCGGAGCAGTATTCTAGAAGAAATTTTATCAATTGTTAAAGAGTTAAGAGATTATTCAGAGAGAATGTCCTTTGAAGTTATAACAGGTATTTATGCTGCTCTTGCTTATTGCTTTGATATTAAGTTCAAGGACATTATAGTTTCAATGGATAACCTCTCTGTTTTCAGAAAAGCAATTGAAGGCATCGAAGATCTTATCGGAGGAAATGACCTTTCCGGGTTTGACATAGTTGTTGCCAAGTTAAATTCCCTGCGGGATGATCTTGCAAAATTGCTTGCAGACCGTGAAAACTTCGAAAAGAAAAAGTACGACTTTGGCGAAGAAGAAAGTAATGTAATAAGGGAATTTAAAGACAGCAGCGAGTATGATGCTTTTATCATCCTAAGAAATAAAATATCCGAGCTGGAAGAAACGTTTCAGATTATTGCAGACATGAAGGATAAAACATACCCGTTTGAATCAATAAGAAAACTTTCCGTAACGTTTGCTCTATTCAGAGAGGTCGTTAATATAGCCCGTGTACTCGAAATGAATAAAGTTGCGCACTTAGCTGAAGCTGGATACATATTCGTGAAGTTTGTTCAGAATTACCGTATTGACCCATTTAAAGAGGAGGTCTCGGAGGTTTTTAAATATTTAATCTATAGTTTTAAACTTTTATATCTTGATAAACCGGTAAAAGATTTTGATAAGTTTGTGTCTTTCTTAAACGAGCCCGTTAAAATATTTTACCCTAAAAACAATAAGAATGAATAATTATGCAGTGATTATGGCGGGAGGTATCGGTACCCGATTCTGGCCGAAGGGTACATCCAGGCTTCCAAAACAATATTTAAAAATTGAGAACGATCATAGTTCAATGATTCAGCAGACATTTAAACGTCTTGAGTCTGTTGTCTCGCCAAAAAATATATTTGTTGTAACAAACACAGCCTATAAAACTGTGACTAAGAAGCATCTTCCTAAAATTCCTGAAGAAAACATTATCTGCGAACCTTTTGGCAGAAACACGGCACCTTGTATAGGCCTGACATGTCTTTTTATAAAGCAGTTCAACACAAAGGCTAACGTACTCGTTGTTCCGTCAGACCATATAATAAAAGACGAGGATGAGTTTCAGAGGGTTGTTAAATCGGGGCTCGCATATACGAATGAAAATGGCGGTATTGTTACGCTGGGAATAACTCCCTCAAAACCTGAAACAGGATACGGATATATTCAGTTTGATCAAGAGGAGTATAAAGATGTAAATATAAAAATAGGCAGGAGCGAAGAGCACATAGAGAGAGTGTATAAAGTCAGAACGTTTGCGGAAAAACCAAATCTTGATACTGCGAAAGCTTTCATTGAAAGCGGAGATTTTCTATGGAACAGCGGTATGTTTATTTTCCGTGTTGATACCATGCTTGTTGAGATTCAGCAGTCACTGCCCGAGCTCCATTCTGCGCTGCTGAAGCTTGAGAAAAGCCTCATGAAAAATGATTTTGCAAAAGTTCTTGAAAGTGTTTATTCCCAGATAAAGGGTATCTCAATTGACTACGGCGTTATGGAAAAGTCTCATGACGTTTATACAATAAAAAGTAACTTTGACTGGAGCGACGTCGGGTCGTGGGACGAGATTTACAACTCAAACAAGAAAGATAAGGATGGAAATGTAAAGCAGGGAAGAACGGTTACTATCAATTCTAAAAACTGTTTGATTATTAATGACCAAAAAATATCCGCTCTTGTCGGTGTAGAAGATTTGCTTGTTATAGACACAGATAACGGTCTGCTTATATGCAAGAGAAGCGAATCCCAGAATGTAAAAGAAGTTGTTGATTATCTAAAAAGAAAAGGACTAGATCAATATTTATAATTAATTTACAGAAATAGTTTTTTGGTGACACTTTGTTAATTTGCAAAGTGTCTTTCTTTTTCCGATAAACTAATTTGCAAATTTTAAACCTATTACACCAATAATTATTAATCCAGCGGAAAAAATTCTAAAGAGATTTGTCGGGTCTTTAAAGAATATAATACCGATGATAAACGTTCCTATAGCACCAATGCCCGTCCATACTGCATAAGCCGTTCCAATCGGTATCTCTTTTTGCGCAACCCAAAGAAAATACCCGCTTGCGGCCATGGAAATTGCTCCAATAACAATCCATAAAATACGATGCTCTGTTACCTGCGAAAGCTTGAAGCCGAGAGGCCAGCCCATTTCAAAAATCCCTGCTATTACTAAATAAATCCATGCCATAAGTTTTTGGTTATTAAGTTTGAGTTATTTATCAAAATAATGAATTCATCAAAATAATTAAACTAAGATAAATATGTTATTACCTATTAGTCTGTGTATAATCATATATCTTGTATTTGTTTCCAAGCCTTGATAAATTTCAATAAAGGAGCATAACCATGAAAAATTTAGATAAGGAAAAGCTTGTTACGGTTTTTAAAAGCGGGCACGAAGGTCTTATTGCTATAGTAAAATCACTGCTCGACGAAGCAGAAATAAAATATCTTGTGAAAAACGAGGGTGTTCAGGATCTTTTTGGGATTGGAGTTTTTGGTACTGGATTTAATCCGCTTACCGGTCCGATACAGATACAGGTGCTACCCGAAGATGAGGCAACTGCAAAGGAAATACTGAAAGATGTTGAAGCCAGCGAAGAAGTTGACGAAGACTCTGAAGAAAACACTTAAGTCACTGAGCAC
>JBHELA010000232.1:0-2815 GCA_041859005.1 Ignavibacteria bacterium | reverse complement strand
GGTTTCCAGGTTTTTAGTCTGTCTTCTCTGAAAAAGGTTGATGATGGCGGTGTTAAGTTTAGTTCGCATATTGATGGCTCTAAGCATTACTTTTCACCTGAAAGTGTAATTAAAACGCAGAGGATAATCGGCTCGGATATTATGATGCCTCTTGATGAATGTATCGCTTATCCCGCAGCGCACAAGCAGGCGGAAAAAGCGCTTGAACGCACGACAAATTGGGAAACAAAGTGTTTTGAAGTCTATAAAAATACTTCTTCTCTTTATAACCATAAACAAAGACTGTTTTGTATAGTACAGGGAAGTACTTTTAAAGATTTAAGAAAACGCAGTATTGAAGAACTGCTGGTTAACGACTTTGATGGTTGCGCAATAGGCGGTCTTGCAGTAGGCGAAAAGAATGAACTGATGTATGAACTTACAGATTATTGTACTGACTTTTTGCCGCAGAATAAACCCAGATACCTTATGGGTGTTGGTACACCTTTAGATATTCTGGAATCTGTTGAACGCGGTGTTGATATGTTTGACTGCGTTATGCCGACACGCAATGCCAGACACGGAAGGATATTCACGACTTACGGCGAGATTAATATAAAGAATGCAAAGTATGCTAATGATTTCAGACTGATTGATGACGAGTGTATGACTTATACATCTATGAATTTCTCTTTTGCATACATCAGGCATTTATTCATGGCAAAGGAAATTCTCGGAGCGCAGCTTGCTTCGGTTCATAATATAGGATTTTATCTAAAACTAATGCGCGACATCAGATCAGCAATAAACGGAAATAGCTTTAAAGAATTTAAACAAACATTTTTATTAAAATATAATTCAAACAAACGAAAATGAACATTTTATTAGGTATCTTTATGCAGGCGGGAGGAGCAGATTTGCTCTCAACTATCGTCCCATTTCTTTTAATTATTGTTGTTTTTTATTTCCTTATATTAAGACCTCAGCAAAAGAGGCAGAAGGAAAGAACAAAACTTCTCGAAGGTGTTAAAAAAGGCGATAAGATTATTACAGCCGGTGGTATTCATGGTGTTGTTGAAGGCCTCGATGAGAAATTTGTTCTTGTAAAAATTGATGATAACGTAAAAGTTAAACTTGAGAAAACAGGTATTGCAACAATAATTGGATTAACAGACCAGGGCAAGAAGTAAATTTTGAATTTATTCCTTAATGGATAAGAAGAATATAAAACTGGATTCTATTGAATCTGCAATTACTGATTTTAAGAAAGGCAAAATCATAATTGTAGTTGATGATGAGGATCGTGAAAATGAAGGCGATATGATTTTCTCCGCGGAGAAATCAACACCAGAACTCGTAAACTTTCTCGTGCGTCATGCAAGAGGTCTTATTTGTGTTCCTATGGAGCAAAAAAGACTGGATGAACTCGGTATCGGTATGATGACCGCGGATAATACCGCGCGCCACGAGACAGCTTTTACCGTTAGTGTTGATTATCTGGTTGGAACTACAACAGGTATTTCAGCTTTCGATAGGCATAAGACAATCAAAGCACTTATTGATAGAAAAACAAAACCTGCTTTGCTCGGTAAACCGGGACATATTTTCCCCCTCAAAGCAGAAGAGGGCGGAGTATTAAAAAGGGCAGGGCATACAGAGGCTGCAGTTGACCTCGCGAAGCTTGCAGGGCATTATCCGGCAGGAGTTCTTTGCGAAGTGCTGAAGGAAAACGGTGAAATGGCACGTCTTCCTGAACTTCTTGAGATTGCCGAAAAGTTTAAACTGAAAATAATATCGATAAAAGACCTTATCAAATATCGTCTCACAAAAGATATTCTTGTCTCAAGACTTGTGGATGCGAAGCTTCCGAGTAAGTTCGGAAACTTCAACATTCATATCTACAGAAGTAATGTTGACCGAAAAGAACACATTGCTCTCGTAAAAGGAAATATTAAAACAAGCAAACCAGTGCTCGTTAGAGTCCATTCAGAATGCATGACGGGTGATATATTCGGCTCTTTGAGATGCGACTGCCGCGAACAGCTGACTAAGTCCATGGAGATGATTGAAAAAGAAGGAAAAGGTGTTTTACTTTATATGAGACAGGAAGGCAGAGGCATTGGTCTCGTTAATAAGCTTAAGGCATATAATCTTCAGGAAAAAGGTAAGGATACTGTCGAAGCAAATGTTGAGCTTGGTTTTCAGGCTGACCTCCGAGACTACGGTATTGGAGCTCAGATTCTGCGCGACCTTGGTCTCAAGAAAATTAAATTGCTTACTAATAATCCTAAAAAAATTATAGGATTGAATGGGTATGGACTCGAAGTTGTCGAAAGAGTCCCGATTGAAATCAAAGCTAATCATATTAATGTTAGATATTTAAAAACTAAACGAGATAAATTAGGTCATCTAATTTTATTGGAAAAAACTAAAAAGAGAATTAATTAATGGAACAGGGAATTGTTTATCTTAAAAGAAAAAGGCTCGTAGAACTTGAAAATCAACTTAGAGAATTAAAGACAGCCGATAGAAGAGATATTGCGGATAAGATTGCTGAAGCTCGTTCTCACGGTGATTTGTCTGAAAATGCAGAATATGATGCCGCTAAAGAAGCGCAGTCTCATCTTGAAATGAAAATTGGAAAGCTCGAGAACCTTCTTTCAAGGGTTAAAATTGTAGAGGATGAAGATATCCCTGATGATACCGCTTATGTGCTTACTGAAGTAAAAGTTTTTGACCTAAAACGTAAAGAAGAATTATCGTACCATTTGGTCTCACCTGATGAGGCTGATTTTGAACAGGATAAAATATCAATCGTTTCTCCTCTTGGAAAAGC
>JBHELA010000366.1:0-3012 GCA_041859005.1 Ignavibacteria bacterium | reverse complement strand
TGATTATGTTTTGCAAATTAAGGATAAGGTTATTCCCGTGGAGGTGAAATCGGCAAAGAAAGGTTCGATGAAAAGTTTGTTTATTTTTCTTGAGGAAAAGAAGAGCGAATATGGCGTGAGACTTTCAATGGAGAATTTTTCCTCGTATAAGAATGTAAATGTGTTTCCTTTGTATGCAGCCGGTAATGTCCGTCTTATCTAACGCAAGCGCCCTTCAAATTGTTTTTACCGGGCGTTTTATTTCCGTAACTACTGCAGAAACCTATTCGGGACGAAAAAATGGTATGTGCAAATTTTGCACAAACCACAAAACACAGAGGGTACAGCGTAGCAAGAGCTACAAACAAATAAGAGCATTGAAACAGATTTTACCGCAGAGTGCGCAGAGAACGCAGAGAAAAACTAATAGATTATAGTTGAACATAAGATTTTTAACGCAAAGCCCGCAAAGAAAGCAAAAGAATTTTTTATTTATTAAAATTGCAAATATTTAGAGTTTTTATTTTGTAAAAAGTTTGTTTTTATTACAACATTTTTACGGATTGTAGCACAGAGAAGAGTCCCGATTAAGAACATCGTGATGCTGGAGAGCGCACAGGGATGAGTAAGAACTTTTAAAAAGTTTTCACAGAGGTGCACAGAGATAATCACGGAGCACACAGAGATAATATTAGAATTAATTTTAGGTTGAAAAGATTTTACCACAAGGGATATTATAGAATTTATGTATAGAATTCAAAGTTTATGGCAAATAATCACTTTAAATAGATACTAAAAAATTGAAGTTATAAGTATATTTGATTTTTAAAACAAATAAATTGATTACGTATTGTTAAGAATATGAAAACATAAACGAACACGAATGAGGCATTGGAGATTTATTAATAATTAATTACTTACCGAATAAAAAATTATTTTAAATACAACAAGAAATCAACAAGATAAAGAATGAGCAACAAGCGGAAAGTGACCACTGATATAAAAGTACACAACAATGACATGAAGAATGTGAAGATACCGAGTATGATACCGAGCATGATACCCCCCAAGTCACCCCCCAAGTCACCCCCCAAGATACCCCCCAAGTCGAAAGTATTATTTTCGCAATGAAAGGGGAACTGACACGGGCAGAATTACAGAAAATCTTAGGATTGAAAGACAGGCAAAATTTTAAAGATAATTATCTGTGTTTAATCAGCTGAAAAAATTGATAAAATAATGACAAGAAGCGAAGCTGAAATAAAGTTAAAGGAGTTGTTTGGATTTGATAAGTTTTATGATTTGCAATGGGAGGTAATAGATAGATTATTTTCCGGCAAAAGAGTTTTATTTATAGAAAAGACAGGGTACGGGAAATCGCTTTGTTTTCAGTTTCCTGCGACTCAGATGCAAGGTATAACGATAGTGTTTTCGCCGCTTATTGCATTAATGCGGGATCAGGTGAGAAGCATGATAGAGAAGGGAATAAGAGCTGCTGCGATTAACTCGAATCAAACAACGGAAGAAAATGGCGCAATAATAGAGAAGGCACAATTCAACCAGCTCGACATTCTTTACATAGCACCTGAGAGGATGGAAAATGCGGAATGGATAACGGCGGCAAGAGAGATGAAAATAGCGATGGTTGTGATTGATGAAGCCCATTGCATATCGGTGTGGGGACAGAGTTTCAGACCGAATTACAGAAGAATCGTTAATCTTGTAAGGCTGCTGCCAAAGAGCTTTCCGGTTTTGGCGACGACTGCAACTGCAACATTTAGGGTTCAGGAAGATATAATAGAGCAGGCGGGTTCGGATTTGGTACCAATCAGGGGAAAATTGCTGCGCTCAAACATCAGTCTTTTTGTGGTAAAAGTGAAAAGTGAAGATGAAAAGTTTTACTGGATGGCTGAATATATACCAAGGCTGATTAAAGCAGGAAATAAAGGAGATAAGGAAAACACGGGAATAATATATACAGGAACACAGGCAAATACAGATATTTATTCTAACTGGCTGCAATTTTTGAAGATACGCTCGACTGCATACAGCGGAAGGCTTGATTCAGAGAGCAGGAAACGAATTGAAGTGGATTTTATAAACAACAAATATAACTGCGTTGTTTCAACAAATGCATTGGGGATGGGAATAGACAAGCCGGATATAAGATTTATTGTTCATACACAAATACCGCAATCGCCAATACACTATTATCAAGAAATAGGGCGTGCAGGCAGAGACGGAAAGGATGCGTTTGCTATACTCTTGTATAATAAAGATGAAGATGATAAGTTACCAAGGGTATTTATAGACGGCAGTAAACCGAACGAAGCGGAATACGAAAGAGTGATTGCGGCAACGAAAAAGGCTTTTATGGGAATGAACGAAATAGTAAAGCAAACAAATTTAAAGCAAACGCACGTAAGAGTGATTTTAGCAGATTTAGAGGAGCAAGGAATTGTAAATGAGCAAATAATAGGAAAGAGCAAGAAATATTTTTACAGAACCGATGCACCGAAGCTTGACCTTACGGTATTTGATGAATTGCGAAAGGCACAAAATAAGGAATTAGAAGAAATGTTGGCTTATACGGAATTACAAACATGCAGGATGAAGTATCTCTGCAACTATCTCGGCGATGAGGCGCAGGAAAAATGCGGAATTTGCGATTTGGATAAAAACTATAATGCAGGTATAAAAGTAACAGAGGCGGCGAAAGAAAAGCTAAAAGATTTCAGAGAAACATACTTCCCACTATTGGAAGTGGAGACGCAGCACAGCAATGTTATAAACGGAGTGGCGGCATCGTATTACGGAATATCGAATATGGGCAGTGCATTGCATCATTCGAAGTATGAGAACGGCGGTGATTTTCCGGAATGGATAATAGGATTGACGATAAAAGCGTATAAGAAACATTACGGGGACAGAAAGTTTGATTTGATAGTTTATGTGCCGCCAACGGAATCAGGTGATTTAGTAAAAAACTTTGCGGAAAAGATATCAGCAATAATTAATGTACCGATATCGCAT